>VBGO01000215.1 GCA_005882525.1 Chloroflexota bacterium | reverse complement strand
AAGTCGCCCATGAAGACTTCCGATTCCTTGATCTCGCCGGCATTCTCGCCGGTCCGGATGGTCAGCCTGGTGTTGATGCGCAGCGGCGCCGCGAACGTCATGTCGCGGTTGCGGCACTCTTCCTTGTCGAACTTGGGCAGCCCGAACTCGTAATCCAGGAACTTGAGCTCGTAGTTCTTGCCGGTGTAGTCGGTGATCGGGTTGATCTCTTCGAACAGCTCCCTGAGCCCTTCGCGCTTGAACCAGTTGAAGGACCGAATCTGGGTCTCGATCAGGTCGGCGACCGGGAGCATTTCCGGGATGCGGCCGTAGCTGACACGAGAGCCGTTGGAGGAAGGCTGAATCATGGACTCTCCTTTCAGATGAAGCAGGAAAAAATGGTGGGCAGGCTGGCGGCGCTAGGGACGCGGAAAAGCAACCCTGGAAGCACCGAACGGCAATCCTAACATGCCGTTAACGTGGCTGTCAAGCACACAGCCATCTTCGTCGCGAAACCGTCGCTTCGCGATCGGGCCCGGGGCAGGTCCCCCGGGGAGGGAAAAACGGGTCAGGTCGCCGATCGAAGGTCTATCAGACTAATCGCGGGTTAGTCTAGCACTCCCCTTCTCGCAGGGGAAGGGGGTTCGCCAACTCGGTAGCTCCCGGGCCGGGACCTAGGGCTGAAAGGGCGTTCCGGGCTGCTGAATACCGAATTGGGACAGGCCCGGAATCGGGATGCCCATCACGAAGGACACGAATCCCAGGATCCCGGCCAGGATCAGGCAGAAGAACAGCAGCCAGCGGAACACGTCCTCTCTCCAGGAGAAGAACGTTCCCGGCCGACCAAATCCTTGGGCCTCAGATCCAGCCTCGGCTGCGGTAGTACCAGAGCTGGCCGGCCGTCGTGGCCAGCATTACCCCGACGGCGAGCAGCCAGAAGGTCCAGCCCGGAGCGATGTGGGCCACCAGCCAGGCGAAGTTCATGCCAAAGAAGCCGGTGATGAACGTCAGGGGGAGGAAGAGGGTGGCGAACACCGTCAGCCGGGTGATCCGCAGATTCAGCCGGTTCGAGACCGTGGAGAGGTACACGTCCATGGCACTGGTCAGCAGGTCCCGAAGGGAGTCGACCGTCTCGTACTGGCGGACGAGGTGGTCGTAGACGTCCCGGTAATAGATCGACATCTCCTTGTCCCCGGGGTCGCCGATGGCGCGGGTCGTCAGGCGCTGGAAGACGTCCCGCTGGGCGCCCAGCACTTTGCGAAGCTCGATCACCGTCCGTTTCAGATCGGACAACTCGCCGAGCGCGGCCGTGTCGGGCGAAGCGAGGATGCGGTCCTCGACGCTGTCCACCGAGTCGTCGATGCGCTCGAGCACGGGAAAGAGCGCGTCGACCAGCTGGTCGACGACCAGATAGAAGAGGAACGGCAAGCTCCGCCGGGTGAGGTCCGGGTTGGACCTGATGCGCTCGCGTAGCCGGTTAAGCGGGTCGGACGGCTCGAGGTGGACGCTGACCAGGTACTGCGGCGAGACGTAGAGATGATGCTCGCGGATCTCTACCCGCTCGTTAACCAGCTCCGCCGTAAACAGGACGACGAACGCGTAGCCCGGGAATTCCTCGACCTTGGGCCGCTGATTCCGGTTGCGGATGTCCTCCAGCGTCAGCGGGTGAAACCCGAACGTCTTCTCGAGCAGCTCGAAGTCGGCGTCGCCGGGATTCTCGATGTCGAGCCAGAAGCCCTGCGCTCCCTTCTTGAGGCAGGCGAGCAGGCCCTCGGAGGTGGGATCGAGCGGTGGGCCGTCGGTCGCGACAACATGCCGGATCGAGCCCTGCGCCTTGTCGCCCTCTCGCTCCGCCAGGTTGGCCGGCGCGGTGCTGGACCGCGCCGGCTTTACCGCTTGCCTACTTGATTTCCGCGCCAGCGCCCGCGTCCTTCAGTTTTTTCAGGACGCCCTCGGCCTCTTCGCGGTTGATGCCCTGCTTGACCGGCTTGGGCGCCTGGTCAACCAGGTCTTTGGCTTCCTTGAGGCCGAGACCGGTGATCTCGCGCACGACCTTGATTACGCCGATCTTGGCATCTTCCGGGGCCGCTGCGGCCGCCCCGCCGCCGGCCGGCGCCGCCGCCACCGCGACCGGGGCAGCCGCCGTCACGCCAAACTCGGTTTCGATGGCCTTGATGGCGTTCATCACGTCCACCACGGTCCATTCCTTCAACGCGGAGACGAAATCGTCGACGCTAACTTTTGCCATTGGTTCCTCCTAACTTGCGGCCGGCGCCGGGGCCGGCGACGGCGACTCTTTTTGACTGCGAACGGCATCGAGCGTACGGGCGAACTTTACGATGGGGGCCTGCAGGACGCTGGCCAGGTAGCCCAAGGGGGCCTGCATCGCGCCCAGCAGGCGGCTGAGCAGAACCTCGCGAGAGGGAAGGTCGGCGAGCTCGGTGACGGCAGCCGCCTTGATCAGCTGGCCTTCGAGCAGGCCGGCCTTGATGACCATCTTGCGGTTTGCCCGGATGAAGTCGTTGAGGATCCGGGCCGGCGCCGAGACGTCATCCGCGGCGAACAACATCGCGATCGGCCCGACCAGCTCGGCGTTGAGCGGTTCGTATCCGGCTGCCTTCGCCGCCCGGCGGGCCAGCGTGTTCTTGACCACCACCATCTCAATGCCGCCGCCCTTCAGCTTGCTGCGCAGGTCTCGCATCTGGCCCACCGTCATCCCGCGATAGTCGGCCAGCACCGCGGTCGACGAGGCTTTCAGCCGGGCGGTGATGTCCGCGACCACCGCGGCCTTCTCGGCCTTCTTGTCGATCTTCTCTTTCTTCTTCAGCGTCGTGGCCAATAAAAAACCTCCTTCGCACACCAGGCGAGGAGGCCGTTATCGCATCCTGCTCGCCTGCGCTGGAAATTGAGCCGTTAGGTCCGGCACCAGCGGTCTTTGGCTATTCAGTTGTCGCGGTTGGTGAGTATAGCAGCGATCCGCCGCGAGCGCTCGGCCTCAGCTCCCGTTCTTGGTGGCGGTCAGCGCGCCCTGCACCAGCACGCGAACCGCCGGCGCACTCGCCGCCTCGGGCGAGGTCAGCTTGACGTGCCGGATGCCCTGACCCGTCCCTTCGAGCAAGCCCTCCGGATCCGGCAGGCCGGCGCCGTTGGCCAGCCCCAGGTTGACCCGCTCTTTCTGGAGCGAGATGACGGCAAAGACATCCTCACGGCCGGCCCCGGCGGAGTACTGGATCACCTTCCACCCGGGAAAGACCTTCTCGGTCGCGCCCGGGAATACCGACAGGATCACCTCGCGCGTCTTGACGGCGATCTCTCGCACCGGTGGGGCGTAGCCCTTGAGAAAGGTGTCGACCGCGGGATCGCCGGTCTTCGTGTTAGCCATCGGCCGGGGCGGTCTGGGTTAGCTCATCCGCCCGGCGGCGGCCGGGTCGACCGGGACGCTCGGCCCCATCGTGGGCGACAGGTAGACCGACTTGAGGTACTGACCCTTGGCCGAGCTGGGCTTGGCGCGCACCACCGCATCCATCAGGGCGGCGAAGTTGTCGTGCAGCTGACTCTCGCTGTAGGACGCCTTGCCGATGTTGGTGTGGATGATGCCGGTCTTGTCGACCCGGTACTCGATGCGACCACCCTGGATGTCCTTGACCGCTCGGGCGATGTCAAAGGTCACGGTGCCGGCGCGCGGGTTCGGCATCAGGCCCCGCGGCCCCAGGATCTTGCCCAGCCGGCCGACCTGGCCCATCAGGTCCGGCGTCGCCAGCGCGACGTCGAAGTCGAGCCAGCCTTCCTGGATCTTCTTCACCAGGTCGTCGGCCCCGACGTAATCGGCGCCGGATTCGGTCGCCTCGCGGGCCTTCTCACCCGTGGCGAACACCAGCACGCGGCGCTTCTTGCCGGTGCCGTGCGGCAGCACCACCGAGCCACGGACCATCTGGTCGGCATGGCGCGGGTCGACACCCAGCCGCAGGTGCGCCTCGATCGAGCCGTCGAACTTCGACGTCGAGCTCTTCAGCACGAGCCGGACCGCGTCATCGGGCGCGTACTGCTCGGTGCGCTCGATCGACTTGGCGGCCTCCTTGTATTTCTTGCCGCGTGCCTGTGGCATCAGGCGGACACCTCAATGCCGAGCGAGCGCGCCGTCCCTTCGATCATCTTCATCGCCGCCTCCACGTCGTAGGCGTTGAGGTCCTTCAGCTTCAGCTGCGCGATCTCGCGCACCTGCTGCCGGCTGACCGTCCCCACCTTCTCTTTGTTCGGCTTGGCCGAGCCTTTTTCCACGCCGGCGGCTTTCTTCAACAGCGCGGCAGCCGGCGGGGTCTTCGTGATGAAGACAAACGTGCGGTCTTCGAAGATCGTGATCTCTACCGGGATCACCTGGCCGGCCATGGACGCGGTGCGATCGTTGTAGGTCTTGACGAACTCCATGATGTTGACGCCGTGCGGACCAAGCGCCGTGCCGACCGGCGGCGCGGGGGTGGCCTTGCCCGCCTCCATCTGGATCTTGACGATGGCCTTGACCTTCTTCTTTCCCATTACTTCAACCGCTCCACCTGGAGGAGGTCGAGCTCGACCGGCGTCTCCCGGCCGAACATGTTGACCAGCACTTTGAGCTTGCCCTTGTCGGCGTTGATCTCGTCGACCTTGCCGTGGAAGTCCGAGAAGGGCCCGTCGATGACCCGGACGTTCTCACCCACCTGGTACTCGACCCGGACCTTGGGCGCCTCGGCCTTGATCTGCTTCTGGATGGACTTGATCTCCTTCTCCTGCAGCGGCACCGGCTTGTTGCCCGAGCCGACGAAGCTCGTGACGCCGGGCGTATTCCGCACGACGTACCAGGATTCGTCCGACATGATCATGTTCACCAGGATGTAGCCGGGGAAGGTGCGCTTGGCCACGTGGCGGCGCTGGCCGTCCTTGATCTCGATGACGTCTTCGGTGGGGACCAGCACCTCGAAGATGCGGTCGTGCATGTCCATCGAGTCGACGCGCTTCATCAGGTTGTTGCGCACTTTTTCTTCATGACCGGAATAGGCATGGACGACGTACCAGTGGGGCTCGCCTTCGGCGGCGACGGGCTTGGCCTCACCGGCGGGAACCACCGCCGACGGCGGCGCCGAGGGGGTTTCCGGTGGGGCCGGATGGCCTTCCCCGACCGTGACCCGCTGGCCGGTCCAGACGCGGCCGGCTTCGGCGGCTTCCTTGGGGGCGGGCCGCCGGGCGCGCGCCTTGGCTGGCGCGGGCGTGCCCTGCGCCTCCTGCGACTTGCCGTTCAGTTCTGCATCAGCCAACTTTGGGGAACTCCAGTTTCACGAGGGTTTGGGTCAAGACGTAGTCGATCAATCCGAGCAGGATCGATACCACGATCACGGTCACGATCACGACAAACGTCATCGTGCGCAGCTCCCCCCAGCTCGGCCAGATGACCTTGCGGAGCTCGCCGACGATGTCCTCGAAATTTCGGACGATGCCCCGACGGGGTGTGGGAGTCGTGCGTTGCACTCTATTCGCCCTTGGTTCGGCGGGAACAGCCTTGGCCATCGTAGTTATACCTGAGTCTGGCAGGGGTGGAGCGACTCGAACGCCCGACCCGCGGTTTTGGAGACCGCTGCTCTACCAGCTGAGCTACACCCCTGTGCCGGTCGGCGCCAACAGTATAAGAAGGTTGCGGCCACTCTACTTGGTTTCCCTGTGGGCGGTATGCTTCCGGCACCGCGAGCAGAATTTCTTGATCTCGAGCCGGTCGGGATCATTCTTCTTGTTCTTGACCGTGGTGTAGTTGCGTTCCTTACAGGTCTGACACTGCAGGGTGATGATCGAGGCTAGGGCAGGCATCTAATCTCCAGGGGTAAAAAGACTCCAAACACAAAAAAGACCTAGCGGCTGCTAGGCAAGTTCAAATCATACCAGAGTTCGGCGATATTGTCCATGCCTATTAGCTGCGCCGGCTCGTGTCATTCAGCAGCGTAATGCCCAGCCACAGGTACCAGGCCGGCGCCAGGATGAACCCGGTTAGCCCGGCGGCCGCGAGCACGACCGGGTTGGTCGGGGTCAGGATTACGAGCCGCCCCAGGTAGACGACGATAAGGGCAATTCCGGTCACCAGTCCGAGCACGCCGAGCCGCTGGGGAAACCGCGCGGTCCGACGCATCAGGCTGGCGAAGCCGAGTAAGCCGAGGCCGGCAAACCCGAAGGTCACCAGCCCTCGCGGATCAATCGGATTTGGCAGGTCCGGCGGGTTCACCGGCGGTGGGTGGACGAGATTGGCCACCTGGTAGCCACCATGGATCGCCGAGCCGAGGGCCCCGACGACCGCCAGCAGCAACGCGAGCAAAGCGAGGCCGCGATCGGTGTCGCGCAGGCGTTCGAACAGGGCCACCATTACGACGGTTGTCAGGAGGCCGCCCAGCATCAGCAGCACCCAGCTCAATCCGAGACCCAATCCGGGTGCCAGTCGCGCGATCAGGACAAACGCGACCGACAAAGCCTGAGCCCGTACCTCGCATCGACTCGACCAGATCCTCGCATATCTATAAGGTCGCTGGCTGGATCTAGTACTGGACCACGACGGTGGTGCCCAGCGGCGCCCAGTTCCAGAGGGTGGCCATCGGACCGTAGGGCACGTTCACGCAGCCGTGGGTCCCGTTGTAAATGTTCGAGCCGGGGCCGTACCAGGAGCGCCAGGGGGCATCGTGGATGAAGTAACCGCCCCCGATGAACTCCATGGCGAAGTTCGTCCACGAGTCCGGATACCAGTACGGGCTCCCATACGGCCAGGGCGAGATCATCTTGTAAGGCGAATACCGGTGAAAGATGTGGTACACGCCCGGCGGGGTCGGCAACTGCGGGCGACCGGTCGCGACGAAGGTCGTGAGCACCACCGCGCCGTCCTGGTAGGCGGTCAAGACCTGTCGCGAGAGCGAGATCACGATCAGCTTGCCGCTGCCGGCGTTGTAGGCGACCGGCGACATCTGCTTCATGTAGATCGCGGTCGCCAGCACCTGCTTCTGCTGGTACAGCTGCGAGCTGATCGACTGGAAGGTTGCCTGGTCGCCGGCGCTCGGCAGCTGCAACGCCAGCGTGTTGATTCGGCTGGGCGCGTTACCGACCAGCGCCCCGATCTTCTGGGCCGACGTCAACGTCGACCGGGTGTCGGCCAGCTGGTTGTAGGCGGCGGAGCGGGCATTGAGCAACCCCTGGATGCCGACCGACGTCTGCTGGAGCTGCCCAAGGATGGGGGCGAAGGCTTCGGCGCTGTGCACCGCGGCCACACTGGCGGTCGCGGCCGTGATTTGTGCCTGGAAGCCGGCGAGGTTGAGCTGCGGGTATTGGCCGGCGCTGGCCAGCAGAGTGCGGGCGGCCTGAGCAGCGGCGTCGACCTGCGCTCGCGCCGTGCGGAAGGCGGCCATCCGGCCGTCCAGGATCGTGTATTGCTGACTGACGACGGTGGCAAGCGCCGTCAGGTCGTTGGGTGTGCTCGCCAGCGCGGCATACGTCGTCAGCCGTGCCGTTCCGGCATCGAGGCCCTCGGCCGAGACGCCGGCGTTCTGGGCTTCAGCGACCATCTGGTTCCAGCGATGGAACTGGCGCTGGAGGGCGTCGCGGTTGTCTGAGACCTGCTGCTGCAGCTCCGCCTGGAGATCGGCCTGGAGCTGGGCGAGCTTATCGAGCTTGGCGTGTTCGGCCAGCGGAGCTTGCCACCAGGCGGACGACTTGACCGCGCTCACCTGCGCGTATTGCCAGATGAACTGATCCGCCCGATTCGACTCGAACCCGCCCCGGACGGCGGCCGTCAGGGATTGGTTGAAGCCGGCCTCCGCCTGCCGCACGCTCCCGGACAGGATGCTCTCGCTCGCAACCGCCGATAGCGGCACGGCGGCCAGCAGTCCACCAACGACGAGAACGAAGACCAGACGCCGCAAACCCCTCACCGAACGACACCCCTTTTCGTTTAAGGCAGCGTCCGGGCCAGCGCCCTCCTCAGGCCGCCGGCCACTCGCTCTCGCCGATTGCCATAACGTTACGCCGTTCGGGAGGTCACGTCATGTGGCAAAAAGTCACGACCGTCATCCGGCCGTCACCGGATTCTCCCTCCCCCGCCTGCGGGGGAGGGTCGGCGAGGGGGTCGTGGCGGCCTCCCTGCTTCAGTGCTACTTTTCGATCGGGGCGCCGATCAGGCTTCCCCACTCGGTCCAGGAGCCGTCGTAGTTCCGGACGTTGGGATAGCCGAGCAGGTACTGGAGGACGAACCAGGTGTGGGAGGAGCGCTCCCCGATCCGGCAATAGGCGATGACGGCCTTGTCCGGCGTGACGCCCTTGGCCTCGTACAGCGCCTGCAACTCGGCAGCCGGCTTGAAGGTCCCGTCCTCCCGGACCGCCTGCGCCCAGGGAATGTTGGCCGCGCCCGGGATGTGCCCGCCCCGCTGGGCGCCCTCCTGGGGAAGGTTCTCCGGGGCCAGCAGCTCACCGCTGGTCGACGAGGACCACACCCGACTTGCCAAGGTCGGCGAACACCTCGTTGCGCAGCGCCCGAATGGCCTTATTCGGCTGGCCCGCCTTGTAGCTGGCCGGCTTGATGGTCGGCGCGTCCTTGACCAGCTCGCGACCCTCGTCCTGCCACTTCTTCCGGCCGCCGTTGATGAGCCGGGCGTCCTTGTGGCCGTAGTACTTCAGGTTCCAGACGAACCAGGCGGCAAACCAGTTGTTGTTGTCGCCGTAGACGATCACGGTGTCGTCGGCGCTGATCCCTTTGGACGAGAGCAGCTTCTCCAGCTCCTCCTTCGGGAGCAGGTCGCGGATCGGCCGGGCCTGCAGGTCCTTGCGCCAGTCCAACCCGATGGCGCCCTTGATGTGACCGGTGTCGTAGGAGCTGGTGTCGACGTCGACCTCGACGATCTTGACCCTGGGGTCGCCGGCGTGGGCGGCAGCCCACTCGGTATCGACCAGCACCTCGGGGTGCGCGTATTCGGTTCCCTTGAGTTCGGTGGCGGACTTGGCCATCTGCCTCTCCTCTCCTTAAAGTTGACTAATTGGATTCACAAACTCAACAATTCTGAGTTTCCCAGTCTACGGGCGCAGGCTCGCAAAGGTCAACTCGTTATTCGACCCAGTCGAGATGAGCCAGGCAGCCCAGTACGCGCCGGCCGGTCCGGACCAACCAGCCACGCGACCGGGGCGGACGCGCCTCTTCCTCGTCCCGCTGGGTATCGTCGTGCTCCTGCTGGCCATCCCCGGTGGCGCCTACGGGTTCGCCCGTAACCAGCTATCCGAGGCGCAGACCTCCGAGGCACATGGCGCGTACAGCCAGGCGCTCAGTCAGTACGCGACGGTAGCGTCAGTGGCGGGCAACCCGCTGGCGCACCCACTGCTGGGCGAGCTGGCGGACCAGGCGCATATCGGCACAGCGGAAACGCACTTCCTCTGGGGCGTCCAGCTGACGCAACAAGGCAAGTACACCGAAAGCGAGGCGCAGCTTCGGACGGCGGTCAGGAGTGGCCTCACCGACTGGGCCTCGCGCGGCAACGCGGCGCTCGCCGACCTCTTCAACACCTGGGGGCAATCACTGGTGGCGAGCAAGCATTTCCAGGCCGGCATCGACAAGTACCGTCAGGTGGCGGTCTTCGATCCAACCGGAAACCTGACCGCATCGACGGACGCCGGGCTCGCGACGGCCTATGCGCTCTTTGCCCAGTGGTATCTGCAGCAACAGCCGATCGATTACCCCAACGCTCTGACCTGGTACGAAAATCTCCTCAAGGACTACCCCGGCAGTCTCGAGGCGAAGGCAGCACAGGCCTCGGCACTGCCGCAGACGCTCTACAACGCCGGCCTCGCCTTCGTGCAGCAGATGCGCTACCAGCAGGCCCGCGACGCCATGAGCGAGCTCGTCAAGAATTACCCATCGACCAGCTGGGCGACGCAGGCGGCCGCCGCGCTGCGCGCCAACCAGCCGCTCTCCGGCCAACTGATCCTGAGCGACCAGACCCCGACGCCGGTGGCCAACCGGCTGGTGCGGATCGCCACCCATTGGAAGATCGTGAAGGCCCACACCTACGATGATTCGGGCGGACCGATCTACTCGACCTCGACGGATGCCAGCGGCAACTTCAAGGTGTCGATGCCGCCCGGGCAGAACTACCTGGTCACCTGGTGGGACCCGTCGCGCAAAACATTCGTGACCACGTTCCTCAGCGACAACGTGCCGGTGAACCAGGTGACGATCAATCCGCTCGAGCCCGCGCACACGACCGTCGCGACCTCCTAAGAAACCAAAGCCCCGCTGGCGGGTTGACAGGGCCAACGTCCACCCGTCTCAATTCGGAGCAATCCGCGGAGCCGCTCCATATAATCGGGGCGCACGCCGACGTAGCTCAGCTGGCAGAGCAGCTGTTTTGTAAATAGCGGGTCGCCGGTTCGAATCCGGCCGTCGGCTCCAAATTTGAATACAACCTGGCGCCGCTTTCAGCAGGGCGGCCGATCCGTACCACCAAAAGTACCACCAATTTTTCAAGGATGCCCCCTGAGGACGGGCTAATCGGCGGTCCGAAAACCGCGGGCTCCAATTCGATTCCAAGCCCACGAGGTACCCGCCGACTCACCGAACGACGGGGCTTTTGTTCCACAAACAGCGGGTCGCTGAGGTCGGCCTTCGGCCCAACCTATCAAGACGGTCGATTCACTCGCTGGGCGGCTTCTCGTAATTTCATCGCGGTTCGTTTGTCAGCGGGTGTGTAGAGGTAGAGGCGGAGCGAAGGCTGCTCGGCAACTTGAAACGCGGTGTACTCGAGGTCGAACCGCCCGAGTTCCGGATGCTGGAAGCGCTTCACACCCTCCTGCCGAGCTCGGACGTCCTGCCGGGCCCATATCGCGGCAAAGTCAGGGCTCTCCTCGAGGAGCCCGTTGATGAGCTCCTGATAGTCGGGCTCACCGAGATCGCGGCCGGCTTCCGCTCGCAACGCAGCCACTGTCAGCGGGGCTTCTTGTTCCCAATCGACCAAGAGGCGCCTCATCGTCGGCCCCATGAACATGTTCCAAACAAGATTGCGCTTCCCCTGGGGCAGCTCCGACCAGCCGTTGATCAGATCGCTCGTACGGTTCCAGGCCACCAGGTCGCGGCGCCGGCCCGTGAGGTGCGCGGGATACGGATCCCACGACGCGAGAACACGCCGCAGTCGTGGGGAAAGGGAAGCCCCA
>VBGO01000214.1 GCA_005882525.1 Chloroflexota bacterium | reverse complement strand
AGCGGTAACCTCTGTGCCGCGGCCGTCGGCACGGAAACTGACGGCTCGATCGTCAGCCCCTCTTCGGTCAACGGCATCGTCGGTATCAAGCCCACGGTCGGACTGGTCAGCCGTACCGGTGTGATTCCGATCTCCCACACGCAGGACACGGCAGGGCCCATGGCGCGGACGGTGCGCGACGCGGCCATCCTGCTCAGCGCCCTGGCTGGAGTCGAACCCAAGGATGCGGCCACGACCGCTGCCGCGGACAAGGCTGCTCCAGACTATACGAAGTTCCTCGACGCTCGCGGCCTACAGGGAGCCCGGATCGGCGTGACACGCAACTACTTCGGCTTCCACGACGCAGTGGATGGTGTTCTGGCCAAGGCGCTCGACGCCTTGAAACGCGCGGGCGCCACCCTCGTCGACCCGGCCGACCTCCCCAACATGGACAAGGTCGGCGACCCGGAGACCGTGGTATTCTCCTATGAGTTAAAGGCGGACCTGAATGCCTACCTGGCCGGTCTGGAGCCGCAAGCGCCTGTGCGCTCGCTCGAGGAAGTCATTGCCTACAACGACCGCAACCGGGCCAAGGAGATGCCCTACTTCGGGCAAGATCGCTTCGTCAAAGCCCAGGCCAAGGGACCGCTGACGAGCAAGGAGTATATCGAAGCCCTCGAAAAGTGCCGGAGGCTGACCCGGACGGAAGGCATCGACGCAGTGATGGACAAGCACAAGCTGGACGCTCTCGTGGCGCCCTCCGAAGCGCCGGCTTGGCTGACCGACCTGGTCGTCGGCGACCGGACCCTCTGCAGCAGCACCACGGCGGCTGCGGTGGCCGGTTACCCGAGCATCACCGTGCCGGCCGGGTTCGTCTTCGGTCTGCCCATCGGCATCTCGTTTTTCGGCCGGGCCTGGAGCGAACCTATCCTGCTCAAGCTCGCTTACGCGTTCGAGCAAGCAACCAAATCGCGTCGGCCGCCCCGCTTCTTGGCGACGGTTGATTTGAGCGCATAGTGCCACTGAACTCCTGTGCGCGTAGTTCGCCCGCCAGTGTAATGGCGAACTACGGCGAAGTTGAAGAATTTCTGACCGTCATGCTTTTTGGGGAGCACATACACGGTGGCCGCCCAGCGACGCTGAGATCAGTAGATTTTGCAGCCAACAGTCATGGTAGCGATGCTGGTTCAGTCGTTCCGCGGGACTGTGCCAGCCGCCGTTGGCTCGAGCGGTAGCGGGGTGCCAGGGCGTGAAGTTGCACAACAGCGCCCAGCCACGCACATGGCGTTGGTTGGCGACGCCACCACCATGCAGATGCTGGCCGCTGAAAAAATAGCGATGCATCGAACGCATGATGCGGTCCAACATGTTGCTGGTGCGATGACCGCCTGGATACTCGTAGGCTTTCTGCCATAGCTCGCTTTTGACGCAGAGGTCTTCGACTTCTGCCAATACGCTGCCGTTGAGGTGTTGGCGCGCCCACTCGGCCAAGGCACACAGTCGCTGCGCCATGGTCTGCTTGGAGGGCGCGTGATAGGCTTCCCAAACGCGCGTGGCCACCTCAAAGAACTGTTCCTTGCGGTTCTTGACCCGGTCGCGGATCTTCAGCCAACCATGCAAGAAACAACGCAGCAGGGCGACCAAAGGAAAGAGGGCTAGCCAAGCGCCTTGCGTTCCTTTCCAGCCATCTGTGTTAACGGTCTGAGGGGTATAGTCCGGCTGCACATTGCGGGCTTCGCTGCGAAAGACACCGTAGGCGGCAGTGAGTTCCTCGGTGCTGGCCGACCCCGCCAGCGCAACGCCCAGGCAACACCCGCCGCCCACGGTGGTCGCCAGGTAGACCTTGTCGCCATCGCAGGTTTGGTGGTGTTCGTCGGCCAACAGGTGCTTGGGAATTTCTGTCTGACGCACGGTAGTGCCCACGATGCTATTGCATCCGAACTGGCATTCGAGGCGAAACCAGTACATGGGATCGCGTCCGAATACGCGCGCCAACGCCCAGAAGGGCACGCCAAACTTCCGCAAAAACAGGGGCCCTTGCACGTCCTCGGTGCGTGCCGTCAGGTAGGGCATCAAGAACGAAGGCCGGATCGAGTACGCCGAGCCGTCGCGGAGCTGGATGCGCCGCAGGAGCAGGGATGTTTTCCGCGAAGTCCGGCGATCCTTCATGGAAAACCCTTGGGCAAAGCCCTCGGGAAACAACGCCGGGTACCGTTGAAAGCAGTCGCGCAACCATGCGGCAAACGCAGCCGGGTCGTCTACGATCTGTCGATAGCGCTCTTCCTCAATGGGAAGACAAATGGTACGAATAACCGCGGGCGACTTGTTCGCCATTCCATTGGCCATGATCCACCTTCCTGGCAGAAGAGCGGATCATGGCCTTTTACTGGCTCCGTGTCACTACCATTTTGTTCACCCCAAGAAGCGTGACGGTCAGGAAAATTTGGCAAATTCTTTTGCCAGGCCGCTATTTTCCTGTTGACAGGAGCCTTGTCGGTTGATCCAGGCCGCCGCTCTAAGTGCCAAAGAGCCTCAAATGCGGGTGGAAGGCGCACACGGCTAAACGCTCTCGGTCACGCCTTGAGTGACCGGCACCTGCTCATTGCCTGGCTCGCCGGGCACTTCGACAGTCTGATCGCCCAACGTGTCTTCAACGTAGAGCATCTTGAGCAGCACGACCACCGCCACGGTCAAGGGCGCAGCCACGAACAGGCCGATCAGGCCCAGCAATTCTCCGAGCAGCACCTGGGCAACCAATGTCAAGGCCGGCGGCATGTGCACGGCCCGCCGGGGTGCACGACAGGGTTTGCATGCGTCCGGTGGGCTGTGATATAGTTCCTAGCCAAGTTCACTTGTCTTTTCGTCTTAACTTCTTGTAGGAGCCAAGGATGGCACGCGCAGCAAAAGCCACCACCGTGGTAGATGAAATTCAAAATTATCTCAACGGCGTCGCAAAAAGCCTGGTCGACCGCCTCTACGGACCGAACGGGCCCGCCTGGGGTACCCGGCTGTCCGAACTCGAAGCTACCGTCGTCGCCATCCGACAACACCTCTCGGAACGTATGCTCCATGATGTCCTGCAACGCCAGGCAGCCACCGTCGACGAGCGGCCCGAGGCATTCCGTGCTTGCCCCTCGTGTGGCCAGGCCGTGGAACGCGTCCCAGCGCCGGCCCCAGCCCCGAGCACGGACTCTCCGCCGCCGGACCCACGCCGCCTCGATACCCTTGGGGGCGCGGCTCAGTGGCACGAGCCGGAATGTTACTGCCGCAAATGTCGGCGGTCTTTTTTTCCCTCAGTCCAAGAGTTTGGGCCTTGAACCGGTTGCCACCGTGAGTCTGGCCGTCGCGGCCAAGGTCGTTTACGCCAGCACCACCAGTACGTCGTTCGTGTTGGCCAGCCGCAGTCTCAAGAAACTCGCCGACCTCGATATCGGTCCCAAGCGGGCCGAACGCCTTACCCAACGTGCCGGCGAAGAACGCTGTGCGGAGCGCGATCAGGGGGTGGCCGCGTATCGAGCATTACCGCTGGTCGAACGCAAAAGTACACCCGCAGGCGTGACGCCGCCCGACTTGGCCGTCGTCGGTGTGGACGGGGGACGCTTGCAAATCCTTGATCGGTCCATGTCTTCTGCTAGCGACAGCCACACGCCAGGGTCCGGTCCACCAGCCGAGGCGTCAGCGGCTGGTGACGCCCTGGAGACAGCCGACGCGGACGAAGCCGTTGCGGACGAGCAGCACCGCGGTAAGCACTGGCGTGAAGACAAGATCGGCTTGCTGATGACCATGGCAAGCGAGCCGTCAGCAACCGATCCTTGTCCCAAGATTCCCGAAGGGTTCGTCGATCCCACACGCATTCTGAAACTGACGCGTGAGCTCAAGACGAAGCGTTCCGCCAGCGGCGCTGACGGACTCCAGGAGGACACAACCGAGCGTACGGAGAACGCACAGCCGCTGGCAGAGGATGAGCCGGACTACGAACCGCCCGAAGTGAAGACCAAGAAGATGGTGGCGACGCGACAGTCGTGGAAGGCCTTTGCTCCGATGGTAGCGCTGGCGGCGTGGTCGCTGGGTTTCTTTGCTGCGGCCCGACGAGCGTTCGTCGGCGACGGCTCGTCGAACAACTGGACGCTCTGGCGCACGCACTTCTCGTCCTTCGAGCCGATCTTGGATTTCATTCATGGGTTGAGTTACGTGTTCGCGGCCGCGATGGCCGGGCGAACATTTGCCGAGGGCTGGCCGGTGTACGTGGCGTGGATCCAGTGGGCGTGGTCAGGCGAGGTGGAAAAGGTGATCGCCGCGCTGGCAGCTCGGCAGGTGGAGCTGGGGATGCCGACGAAGGACGAACCAGAGACCAGCCCCCGCACCGTGGTCGCGACGGCGTTGGGCTACTTGCAAGAGAACAAGCAACGAATGCGTTACGCGGAGTATCGCAAGCAGGGCTTGCCCATCACTTCAAGTCATGTCGAGAGTACGGTGAAGCAGTTCAACTATCGGGTCAAGGGTACGGAGAAGTTTTGGGGCGAGGCGGGAGCGGAAGGAATCCTACAGTTGCGCGGTGATGAGCTGAGCGACGGCGACGAGATGGCAGCATACTGGAAACGCAAAGAGGACAGATCGACTGGGCAAAACAGGCATCGCCCCGCCGCCTAGCGCAAATCGTGTCGTGCACCCCTCCTCGAACGCGTGGCGGAACG
>VBGO01000205.1 GCA_005882525.1 Chloroflexota bacterium | reverse complement strand
CCCGCAGCCGGCTAGGCCGCTCCGACCAGTCGATCGACCACCGCCCGATGTGCGGCCAGCTCCACCGTATCGTCGAGAGCGTCGAGGGCGCCTTGGGAGCGGCGGCGCAGGGCTCGGCCGATGAGGAGGTCGGCCAGGTGCGGATTCTTGGGCAGCAGCGAACCGTGCAGGTAGGTTCCGAAGATGTTTCCGGAGGCCACCCCCTCGAAACCGTCGTCGCCGTTGTTGCCGGCCCCGCGCAGCACCCGTCCCAGGGGCTGAAGGCCCGGGCCGAGGTAGGTCTTGCCGCTGTGATTCTCGAAGCCCACCAGGGTTGGCGGAGTCAGGCCGAGGTGGCTGGTCTCGATCACGATGTTGCCGATGTTCCGGCGGGGCCCGGGGACGGTGTGCAGGTCCACCAGCCCCAGGCCTGGCAATTTCTTGCCATCGGCGGTGACGTAGGACTCGCCGAGCAGCTGGTAACCGCCGCAGACCGCCAGGACCACGGCGCCGCCATCGATCGCCCGGCGGATGGCCCCCACTTTGTGCTCGGCGGCGTCCTTAAAGACCAGCTCTTGGTCCCGGTCCTGGCCGCCGCCCCAGAAGATCAGGTCGACGCCGGACAGGTCCGGCGCCGGTCCCCGCCCGATCGCGTCGATGACGACCGTGATTCCCCTCCACTCGGCGCGCTTTTGCAGGGTGAGGATGTTGCCCCGATCGCCGTAGATATTCATCTCATCCGGGTACAGGTGCGCGATGCGGAGCGTTGGCTTACCCACATTGGGTATGGTACGGCGCGTGGGTCGTCAGCTCGTCTGCATTCCGACCTACAACGAGGCCAGCAATATCCTGCCGCTGATCGAACAGGTGCATGAGGCGGCGCCGGACTGCGACGTGCTGGTCATCGACGACGCCTCGCCCGATGGGACCGGGGACCTGGTCCGCGACCGGATGCTGAAGGACGCCCGGCTGGAGGTCATGGCACGGCCGGCGAAGCTCGGGCTGGGGACCGCGTACATGGCCGGTTTCGCCTTCGGCCTCCTGCACGGTTACACCGGCCTGCTGACCATGGACTCGGACTTCTCCCACCCGCCCGACCGGATCCCCGCGTTGATCGCTGCGGTCGACGCGGGCGCCCATCTCGCGGTGGGCTCGCGCTACGTGTCCGGCGGGGCCATCCAGGGCTGGGCGCCGAGCCGCCGCGTGCTGAGCGCCACCGCGAACATCGTGGCGCGGCAACTGCTCCAGCTCCGCACCCACGATTGCACCGGCGGTTTTCGCTGCTACAGTCTTCGCGCGTTGCAGTTCCTCGTCACCCGTCCGCTGCGCTCCTCCGGCTACTCGGCGCTGATCGAGCTGCTGGCCCGGTGCGAGCGCGCCGGGCTTACGATCGTCGAGATCCCGATAACGTTCACCGATCGCACGCGGGGCCGGTCGAAGATCTCACGCCAGGAGATCCTTCGCGCGATGCTGACCGTGTTCCGGCTGACTGGGCGGGGCTCGTGAGCCGCCGCCGCTTGATCCAGGCCACCGTCCTCCTCGGGATCGGGGTCCTCATCCTCTACGGACTGCTGCGCACGGTTCACCCGGACCGGGTCGCCACGGCGATTCGTGGCGCCAATCCGAGCTGGATCGCCATCGGCATGGCAGGATACCTGGCGTTCATCGTGATCCGCGGTTGGCGCTGGCTCGTCATCCTCCGCGCGTCGGCACCGGCGGCCGCGCTGGGCGACGCGACCGCGGTTACCGCCATCGGCTTCGCGCTGAACGCCGTCTCCCCCTTCAAGCTGGGTGAGCTGTTGCGCATCGGCGCGATCGCCCCCAGGGCTCGCATCGGCGTCGGTGAGGCGACGGCCACGGTCGTGGTCGAGCGCGTGCTCGACGTGCTCGCCTTGTTGCTGATCGCGGTCGCCGCGGCCGCGGTGTCGGGTGCGGGCTCGAACAGTTTCGGCCTCTGGGGCGGTGTCGCGGTGGTTTCCCTGGCGTCGCTCGCGATCGGTGCCCTCGCCTTCCTGATGGTCAGCTATCCGCAACGCACGCTGGCCGTGATCGACCGAATCGCGACCCGGCTGCCCGCGCGGGTGGCGGCCTTTGTCGACCGCTTCGCGGCCTCGGTCCTCAAAGGCTTCGCCTCCCTTCGCTCGCCGCGGCGGCTGGCGACCGCCGCGCTGCTCAGCGTGCCGGTCTGGCTGTGCATCGACGTCGGATTGATGGCGGTCTTTCGGGCGCTCACCCCCCAGCTCGCCTTCCCCACCTTGCTCCTGGCGTGCACGATCTTCATCCTCAGCCAGGCGATCAGCATCACCCCGGGATCGGTCGGGACCTACGAAGGATTTTTCCTGCTGGTGCTCAGCACCTTTGGCGCCGGCCCGGCGGCGCTCGTGACGGCGGCGGCGGTCCTCAGCCACGTCGGCAACATCGCGGCGCTGCTGTTGGCCGGGGCCGTCGGCGCCCTATGGCTTCGCGTCACCCGGCCGGCCCTGCCAGTAGGGCTGGAGCGCCCCGTCCCGAGTTAGCACCGCCCGCAGCTCGAGCATCGCGGTGTAGGTCGGTAGCACGAAGAGCGTCTCGCCGGCCGGGGTCGCCTGGGCGGCTCGATCGAGCGCGTCGCGCCAGTCGGTCACCACCTCGATCTGGTCGTCCGGCAGCTCCGCATACTTGAGCCGCACCCGGAGGTCGAGAGCTCGGTCGCCGCTGACCACGATGTGCCGGGCCACACCCCTGAGCTGCTCGAAGTCGACGTCCCAGATCCAGGACACGTCCTGGCCGTCGGCGATCCGGTCGTTGAGGGCGATCAGGAACGAGCGCGCCCTGCCGAACTGGATGGCCGTTCGCAACACCTCGTTGAAGCCGGTCGGGTTCTTGGCCAGGAGCAGGATCGCCGGGCGGTCATCGATGACGGTGCGCTCCATCCGGCCGAACGCGGGGGTGAAGTCACGCAGGGCGACGGCACTCTTCGCCAGCGGCACCTCGAGCGCTTTGGCGGCCGCCAGCGCCAGGACCACGTTATAGGCGTTGTACAGCCCGGAGAGCGGCACGGCGACATCGGCGTCCTGTTGGCCATCGGTGACGCGCAATCGCATCCCGTCCATGCCGTCGAAGACAATCGAGGTCGCCCTGACGTCGGGCGAAGGCCGGCTGAAATCGCCGCGCGGGCAGCGATAGTGGCCGACGTGCCCGAAGTAGACGCCCTCGAACACAAACGGAGTGCCACAACGCGGACAGAACTTGGCGTCCGCGCCGTGGCTGAGCCCGGATCGGAGCAGTAATGGATCGTCCAGGCCGGCGTAGACGACGCGCGGCAGGTCATCACCCAGGGCCGCCACCATCGGATCGTCGGCGTTCAAGACGGCCGTCATGCCCTCGGGCCCCCGGGTGAGCGCCCGCCGAATGTGGGCGGCGGTCGTCTCCAGCTCGCCGTAACGGTCGAGCTGATCGCGAAACAGGTTCATCACCACGATGGTTCCGGGGGCGACGTCCTCCACGAGTCGCGGCAGACTGGCTTCGTCGATCTCGAAGAGGCCGACCCGGGCGGGCACGTCCCCGGACCAGCTCGTCCGATTGACGACCGCCGCCGTCACCCCGAAGATCAGGTTGGCGCCCGCCTGGTTCGCGACGGTCGGAAGCCCCTGCACCTCGAGGATATGGCGCAGCAGCGCCGCCGTGGTCGTCTTGCCATTGGTGCCCGTGATCACGACGGTTCCACCCGTCAGCGAACGCGAGAGCTTGGTCAGGACCTTCGGGTCCACCCAGCGCGCGACATCGCCAGGGAGGGTCGTCCCGCCGCCGCGCCGCAAGCCGCGGCTCAATCCCGCCGTCAGCTTGCCGGCCCAGAGGGCCGCCGTGCCGCGCGGCCCTAACCTGGCGCGCATCAGGCCGCGGTCGGGACCGGCCGGCAGACCCACGCCGGGTAACCGAGCTCGCGCACGGCGAGCAGGGCCGCGTCGGCATCCTGACGGCGGGCAAAGGCGGCAAACACCGCCGCCCCGGTGCCGCTCATGGTGAGCCCGGGCACGACGTTGCGCAGCCGATCCATCGCCTCCTCGAGCGCGGGGAACAGCCGGCGGGTCGCCGGCTCGAGGTCGTTCCCAAAGAGATCGAGGGCTCCCCCATTCGTCAGCGCCGCAACCAGAGCCGGCGTGCGCCGCGCGCTGGGGGCCTGGCCATCGGCCGCCTCATAGACCGCGCGGGTGGAAACCTGAATCGGGGGACAGACCACCAGGAAGCGCCAGCTCGAGGAAACGGGTGGCAACGGGGACACGGTCGACCCCAGGCCGGTCGCCCGCGCGGTCCCGCCCGCGAGCAGGAATGGGACGTCCTGTCCAACCGCCGCGGCAACCTCGATGAGCTCGCTCAGTGTGAGCTTCAAATCGTAGAGGCGGTTCGCCGCCGTCAAGAATGCCGCCGCATCGGCACTGCCGCCCCCGAGCCCGGCGCCCATCGGGATGCGCTTGAAGAGACGGATCGTAAAGGGCAGCGCCCGGCTGAGACGGCCTTCCAGCTCTCTCGCCGCCTTCAGGACCAGGTCACGGCAGTCGGTGCGTTCGATCGAGATCAGGTCATGCAGGGAGATCGTCTGCATCACGGAATCGATGTCGTGGTACCCGTTGGGGCGGCGGCCCGTGACGTCGAGCGTCAGGTTGAGCTTCGCGTATGCGGGCAGGATCAGCGCCACGTCAGCACACTACACGCGCGACCGATCGCGCCGGATCACCGAGAGCGCCACGCCCACTTCCTCACTGCGCAGCAGGATTTCGACCCCAAAGTAGACGGCGCCCCCGAGCGCGGCCGCCGCAAGGGCTGCGACCAGTGGCCGCAGGCCGCCCTGCATCGAGCCGCGGGTGATCAGGTAGGCCACGCCGCCGGTGACGGCCGCCATCGGCACCACGCCGACAATCGCCCGGCGGGCGGTCTGGAGGATCTGCCGGCCCTCGAGGCCCCCGAGCCGGCCGCGCAGAGCGCGAGCGAGCAGGACGGCGTTCAGCGTGGCGGCGATCGACGTTCCGAGCGCCAGGCCCCCCTGCGCCAGGAGTTGGACCAGGATGATGTTGGTGGCCAGGTTGACGCCGATCACGACCAGGGAAATTCGTAGCGGCGTGATCACGTCCTGCAGTGCATAGAAGACCCGGACCAGCAGCGCGGTCGCCGCCTGACCCGCCAGCCCGAGGCTGAAGAAGGTCAGCGCGAAGGCGGTCTGCCGAACCGACTCGGAACCGAACTGCCCCCGCTCGAAGAGCGCGGCCGTGATCGGCACCCCGAGCAGCGCCAGCCCGACCGAAGCCGGGACCAGCACAAAGATGTTGAGTCGAAGCGCCAGCGCGGTGCGGTGCCGGATCGACTCCATCGCCCCGACCGCGGCATCGCGGGCCAGGAAGGGAAAGAGGACGAACGCCAGCGCCTGCGAGAAGGTCCCCAGCGGCAGCTGCGCCATCGTGTCGGCGTAGCGGAGCGCGGCGACCCGGCCATGTGGCAGGGAGGTGCCGAGGATGGTGTCGACGAACACGTTGACCTGCGCCGCCGCGAGGCCCAGCGCGATCGGGAACATCAGCCGGCCGACCTTTCGCACGCCGGGATCCTGGAGGCCAAGCGCCGCGTTCGGCCGCCAGCCGGTCCGCCACAGCGCCGGCAGCTGGACGCCGAGATGCAACATGGCGCCGGCGACGACCCCGACCGCCAGCGCGGTCACCCCGTAGGTCGGCGCGAAGAATGCGGCCGCCACGATGATGGCCCCGTTGTAGAAGAGCGGCGCCACCGCCTGGGCGAAGAAGCGTTGATAGGCGGTCAGGATCCCGATGACCATCCCGCCGGCACCCAGGAAGATCGGCTGCAGCAGGAGGATCCGGGTGAGCCCGACGATGACCTCGTGATCGTGCGGGCTGTACCCGAAGGCGATCAGCGAGACGTAGAACGGCGCCACGACGAACAACAGGGCCGCGCCGGCGGTCAGAATCAGGATCGAGGCGTTGAGCACCCGCTCCGCAATCTCGCGCGCCCGCTGATGCTCGCCATGGGCCAGGTGCTCGGACAGCACCGGGATAAATGCCGAGCTGATGGCGCCGGCCAGCAAGAGATTGAAGAGCAGGTCCGGTACGCCGAAGGCGACGCGGTAATCGTCGAGCTGGTGGCTGGTCCCGAAGGTGTTCGCGATGACCAGCTCCCGCACCGCGCCCAGCACCCGACTCAGCCCATAGGCGATCAGGATGAGCGTCGCGGCCGACGCGATGCGCCGCCGCTCGCTGGACACGGCGCCATTATGCACGGCGTCGGCTATAATCACCGCTCGCATGGCGAATACCCAATCGGCCAAGAAGCGCGTACGCGCCTCGCTGCGGAAGCGCGATCGGAATCGGTCGACGCGTTCGGCCGTCAAGACCCTGGTCTCCCGCGCGCGGCGCCCGGCGCTGCCCGACGCGGCGAACCTGACCAGCGAGGAGGTTCGGCGCGCCATCAGTTCCCTCGACAAGGCCGCCGAGAAGGGCGTACTGCA
>VBGO01000208.1 GCA_005882525.1 Chloroflexota bacterium | reverse complement strand
AGGGCGGCCCGCAGCGTGTAACGGTTGGTGTTCGTGATCTGGCCGGGGCCCAGCGCTTCTCCGGCGTCGCGCAACTCGTCGCCGGTCGTCAGCACCATCACGCGCGGTCGCCGAACCACGCGGACGCTCGTGCGTCCCGCCGACGCCATCACGCCGATCACCCCTGGGGTCACGACCCGACCCCGTTCCGCGACGACGTCGCCGCGGCGGAGATCGCTGCCGGCGCGACGGACGCTGGTGCCCGGTTGCACCGCGACGCGCACTTCGACCTGGCCATCACCTTCGGCGGTATCCTCGATGCGCACCACGGCATCGGCGCCGTCGGGCATCGCGCCACCGGTCATGATCCGCAGCGCGGCCGAGGGGCGAACTGACGCGGACGGCGCCGCGCCGGCCCGGATCTCACCGAGCACCACAAGGCGGACCGGCTCCCTGGGCGATGCCGAGCGCGTGTCGGTCGCCCGCACCGCGTAACCGTCCATCGCGGAGTTCGTGAAGGGCGGCACGTCGCGGTCGGAGCGCACTTCTTGAGCCAACACGCGCCCGCGTGCATCGATCAGGGAGACGTCTTCGGCGTCGAGCACCGCAATGCGGGAGAGGATCCGGTCGCGCGCCTGGGCGACCGTCAGAAGCGGCGGCTTCTCGCTCTTACCGATCGTTCCAGTGACTGTTTTCGAACTCGGGCCCGCCGCCCTCACCGTCGGTCACGACATTCTGGTGGAAGCGGGCCGCGACCATCTGGTACGCCATGGCACGGGGGATCCCGAGCTTGGTCAGGGCCTTGACCTCGTCGGCCATCACCTTGTCGCGAGCGGCCTCGATGGCGGCAATCACGTCATCGATTGCGGTGCGGGCCTTGGTAGCGCCGCTTGCGCCGTTTTCGGCGGCCGCCTCCGACGGGACCTCAGTTTGAGGCTCCTTCGCGGCTTTCACTTTTCCGTCTTTGGTCTCTTTGGCCATGGAATTTTCACCTTACCACTGGGATGCGCTCAGGCGGACACGCTCAGGGTGGCCGTCCCGCGTCTAGCTTTTACCCGTTCCATGGCGAACAGAAACGTTTCCTTGGCGAGGGCGGTGAGCGGTGCCGCCAGAAACATGCCGATCAAGCCGAAGAGCGAGGCACCCAGCAGGGTGCTGAAGATCAGCAAGAGGGGATGGACGCGGGTGAAACGTCCCAGGATCAAGGGGGCGAAGACGTGGCTGTCGACCTGCTGTGCGACCAGCGCGAAGATCCCGACAAAGATCGGCAATGGGTTGCCCGGCCCCGCCTGGGCGAGTGCCAGGACCACGGCCAGCGTTCCCCAGATCAGCGGGCCGAAGAAGGGGACGGCCTCCAGGAAGAAGGCGATAACGCCCACCAGCAGTGCCATCCGCAGGCCGAGCAGCCACAGCCCGACGACCGCGACGACACCGATGAACAGACTCGTCATGAGCTGGCCGCGCACGTACTCGAGCAGGATCCGATGCCAGCGTTTCATCAACTCCTGAGCGTCCCCCTGGCGGGCGGGGGAGAGGAACCCCCGCGCTTCTCGCGCCAGCCGTGGTCCGTCCAGCAGCATGTAAAACGTCAGGAGGGGAACCGCGACCAACTCGAGGAGCTTGGGGAAAAACGCGAGTGAGCCTCGCACCATGTTGGCGCCAGCCTCTCCGAGTCCTGCGACCAGGTCCCGGACTTCCTGATCCAGCTGTCGCTCGACGTCAGGAGGGAAGACCCCGGTGCCGTAGATCGTGTCTCGCCAGGCCTGCACCGTGGCGCTGAGGCGGCGAGCTAACTGCGGTTCAGTGCCACCGCTACCGAAGAGGGCCCGCCCGAGGCGATTGGCTTCCCCCGCGACCAGCGGGGCGAGCACCAGGACGGCTACCAGCACCACGCCCATAAAGGCCGCCAGCGCGAGGAAGGAGGCAATCGCGCGAGGGGTCCCGCGCCGCCCGTGGGAGCCGGCATTCATGGCATTGACCAGCGGGAGGAGCAGGTAGGTCAGAAACAGCGCCAGGACGAAGGGGAGGATGACCTGGCGAGCCAGGTAGATGACGGTCAACGCGAGGGCGCCGGCGATGGCCAGCCAGACGATCCCCGGGACGCGGCCGCGCAGCCGCCCTGATTCGCCCGTCGGGCCGCGCCGCGGGCGATTGTAGGGAGGGTCGTCGAATTGCAGACCCATAGAGGCAGTGCTACGGTCAGCAACGTGGATCGGGCGGCTCGCTTGCATCGGCTATTGGTCATCCTGTCCATGGCGACGGCCCGTCCGGGCATCCGCGCGGTCGATCTGGCCGAGACGCTGAAGGTGAGCACCCGAACGGTCTTCCGTGATCTTGCCGAGCTCCAGCGCCTCGGATTCCCGGTGACGTTCGGCAACGGCTACCCCGCGCAGCAGGAGCTGTTCCGGCGGCGGCGCCGCCAGGAGATGTCCCAGGTCATGGCCGACCTGGTCGATCAGCAGCTCGATGTCGTGCGTCGCAAACTCCCGCCCGAGGAAGCTGAACGGGTGGTCGCGGAAGCGATCCGCTATCTGCCGATGGAGGCCGCCGAGGCCGTCACCCGGGCGCTGGCGAAAGCCGCCCGGCGATAGATTTACAATGGCCGAACGGTCGGCTAGCTCAGCTGGTTAGAGCGCTTGGTTCACATCCAAGAGGTCGAGGGTTCGAGTCCCCCGCCGACCAGTTTCCTAACCCGAGCTCGACGGTAAATCCGGGCCTCAGGCTCAGCGGTACTTGATACTGCTCAGGTTTGATAAGCGGTCGCCCTCGGGCGGCCGCTTTTTTATTTGTCGCGCCTCTTCTTTGGTAGACTTACGGTCGCTTTCCTGCTCCGCTGCCGCCGCGAGGCCATAGCCGGAGCAAATCCCACAGGAAGGAGGTCGCGTTTGTCGGCATACGAGTTGATGTACATCGTGAAGCCGGAGCTTGACGATCAAGCGGTCCAGCAGGAGATCGATAAGGTCGGCCAGCTGATCCAGACGAACGGAGGCCAGCTCAAGAAGGTCACCCCGTGGGGTAAGCGTCGGCTCGCATACACCGTCAAGGACAACCGGGAAGGGCATTACGTCGTCGCCGAGTTCGACCTCGAGCAAGGCAAGGTCCAGGAGGTCGAGCGCGTCTTGAAGATTTCCGACACCGTCTTCCGCCATTTACTGGTTCGACAAGATGAGGGGAAATCATGAACCTGAACAAAGTCATGCTCATCGGCCGCCTGACCCGTGATCCGGAGATGCGCTATACGCCGAGCGGCGCCCCGGTGACGTCCTTCTCGCTGGCTACCAACCGCTATGGACAGGGTCCGGACGGCGAGAAGAAGGAATACACCGATTACCACAACGTCGTGGTCTGGAACATCGGCAAGCGAAACCTGGCCGAGATTGCCGGCCAGTACCTGCACAAAGGGAGTCTGGTCTACGTCGAGGGCCGGCTCCAGACCCGTTCCTGGGAAGGCCAGGATGGGCAGAAGCGTAAGACCACCGAGGTGAACGCGACCGAGATTCAGTTCCTCGAGCCGCGCAGCCAGTCGCAGCCACAGGCGGCCGCCGCCGAACCGGTCGAGACCGCGGTGGCCGCGGCAACCAGCCACACCGAGGAGCCGGCGCGCGACGTCGATCCGGACGAGATCCCCTTCTGAGGAGTCATTGATAGCGAACCATGCCAGCCCCGACCGATAAGCGAGACCGCAAGCCACACAAGAAGGTTTGCAACTTCTGCGTGGAGAAGGTCCATCTGATCGACTACAAAGAGGTGTCGCGTCTTCGCCGCTTCGTCAGCGAGCGGGGCAAGATCCTGCCGCGTCGTGTCACCGGGACCTGCGCGCGGCACCAGCGCCGCCTCGCGGTGGCGCTGAAGCGCGCCCGGCACGTCGCGCTACTGCCCTACACCGCCGACCAGCGCTAACGGGCTTCTTATCCCTCCCCTCTGGGGGAGGGCAGGGTGGGGCTTTCTCAGGACTTCTTAATTTCGCGCCGTATACTGCGCAGTAGTTGCGTCTCCCGCGCCTCCCGGCCGTGCTTGCGGCCGGGGTCGTCTTGCTTATGTCCATGCCAACGGCTCGGGCAGCGGCTTCGGAGCCCTCGTTTGTCATGCCCTCGCCCTATGTGATCGCCATCGATCCGGGGCATGGGGGCAGTCCGACCGGCGACCCGACCCAGCTCTGGGATCCCGGCGTGGTGGTCGGCAGCCTCATGGAGAAGGACATCACCCTCGACCTGGCCTTTCGGCTGCGGACCCTGCTGCAACGAGAGAAGGTGAAGGTCGTGCTGACGCGCAGCGGTGACCAATACGTCGAGATATCGGAGCGCTGGAACCGCGTGCATTTGGCGGGCGCCCAGATGTTTGTCAGTCTGCACATCAATGCCTACGACGGGGATCCGTCCATCAACGGCGCGGCGGTCTTCTACCCAAAGCCCGACAGCTTCTCGTTCGCGCAAGCGATTGACGCCGGTCTCGCTCAGACGTTGAAGCGTTTCCAGGTCGCCGACGACGGTGTGGTCTCGAAGCCCGAGCTCTGGGTCCGTTCTGATGTCCCGACCGCGACCGTCGAGCCGGCCTACCTGACCAATCCGCGCGAGCGGAGCATGCTGCTACAGGACGACTTCCGGGACGCGATTGCGATGGGAATTTTCCAGGGTATGCTGGCCGCGGA
>VBGO01000201.1:4508-9312 GCA_005882525.1 Chloroflexota bacterium | reverse complement strand
GTGTTTTCTTGGTCCACGCGTTCCTATCGACGTCATAGGCCCAGGTTTCGCCGACCTCCGTAAAGAGAATGGCGCGATCAGACTCGACGTCATAGACCATCGTGAGGTCTCGCATGCCCAGAGTTGGCCGACCGCCGGCATCTTTCCTTGCCAATCGATTAGTGGACGGGTCGTAGACCCAGTTCTGGGTTTCCAACTGAAAGTTCTCGTCCGACACGCCGAGGATAATCAACCGATTCGAGCCGACGTCATATACAGCGGGCCCGTCGCTCGTGCGTGCTGTTTCCGAAGCCAGTTGCACCCAGCCGCTCGCCGATCGGTATCGCCAGAGGTCCAACAAAACCCGGCCACCCAGCAGTGGACCAGCGGTTTCGCCCCCCAGGGCGACAACTCCGCCATTCGAGCCAAGGCTGAACATTTGGTGATATCCGCGGGCAGGTGGTGCAGGGGTCGAGCCCACCGTTGAGGCGGCTATCGCCGGGCAGGGTGTTGATGTTTGCGTTGCTTGCGGAGTCGATCGAGTGGCTTCCGAGCTGCCACAAGTTGCGGTCAACCCGGCGATGGTGATTACGATCGCCGCTCGCACGTCGAATCCCCTGGTCATCCCAAGACCGTCAAAGGACCAGCCGCGAAAATCCCGGTGGGCCCACTGTTCCAGGGGATACATGCCATACCGTAGGTGCCGGCCTCACTCGGTAGTGCGAGCGCCTGACTGGCGCCGGCCGCCACACTTACACTCGTGCTCAGGCTGGCGAACGTGGGATGAGCAAGCTCGGGCTCACGAGCCTGGAACCGCCTTTGTCCCTCTCGGATATGCGCCAGAAACTCCGCGTAACTGCGTCCGGTGTCAAGTCGCCAGAGATCAAAGTGAGCCTCCGTGGCGCTCCTGTTGGATAGGGTGACCGATCCGCGCCCTGCCGCGGCTGCGTTTCTTCCCTCGTAGGCACAGCCGGACGCCGACAGCGTGTAGACACCCACGGGCGGGGCCAGCGAGTTCGTTGACGTCGTTGCCTGGCCCTGCCCACATGAGACCAGGCCGCCAAGCATCAGGATCGTCGCCGGCCATCTCACTCCCCGTCTCATCCCTGCTCCTCCGGGTGTCACCTCTGGCTACTCGAAAGGAGCCGAAGGAGCCTGAAAGGTTACATCCGGGGTGCCGGCACTACGGGCTGGCGGTGGTTTGGGCTTTGAAGGAAAAGGCATCGACAACGCCCTTTCGCACGCTCTCGGCGCTGATCACGTAGGTTCTTTCCTGGACGCGACTCCCGTCTTGCGCCGTCAGCAGGATTATGAAGCGGAATGTGCCAGAGGGCCATTCTGGGCCGGTGAAGGATGCGATCTCGAATCGCCGGTAGCGGCTGCCCCTGCTCGTCGCATACAGATCCAGATGGACCGTTGTATCGCTCGCGAGGGTGCCGACATACTTCTCCGCCCCGGTCCCCGCAATGCGGGCGGTGAGATAGGCATCCATCAGTCGTCGGACGTCGGCCTCCGACGGCGGTGCGGTCTGTACGTACGGCTGGTCGTCCTGGTACCCGGTGACGACCCAGATGCCGGTCCGTCCGCGCCCGGCCGGCTGCTCAGTGCGCACCTTTACCGTGTGGTAGTGGGTCTCGTCGATGGTCGGTGCGCAGTTGGCCCCGTCCGTAGGCAGGGGCCCGCCGACGCTCGGGGCTGAGGGTGCCACTACCCGCAGGTAAAGCGGGTTGTTTCCACTCCGGCCGCACTCGATGAACACAAAGAAGACCGCCTTCGCCTCATAGTCCTGCCCACCGTGGTCCGGCGGGTCATAACTTGTACCGACGTAGGCGGCCCGCGCCCAGCCCAGTTGTTCCTGTAGGAATCGCTGAGGGACGTGCGTGTCCTGGCTCGAGTCAACCTGCCAGCTGTAGGCCGCGTCGCCGGAATCCGCCCGTTGCTGGGCGTACTGGGCGTCTTCGAGCGACGTCTCCGGCCAGATGCCTTTATACGGGATGACCTGGCCCTGAGGCGGCGTGGGAGTTGGCGCATGCCTGACCGGCGCCGTGATGCGAGCCTGGTGAATGATCACCGCGAGGCCAACCCCGAGGATCACAATCGCAGCCGCCGCAAGAAGTTGCGCGGGCGGCACCCGGAAACGCCGGCCGCCGATCGCGTCCGGGTATGAACCGAGCGCGCCGGGGACGCTTGCCAGATGCCGGGCGCGGAGCTCGATCACTCGGCCGAGATCCGGGGCCGGGACATGATCCAGCGCCTGGAAGCGTTCCTTCAGATCAACCATGGCTGGTCTCCAAAATCTGGCGGAGGCGTTTGCGGCCGCGGCTCAGATTGACCCGAACGGCGATCACGCTCGAATCCAGGATGGCGGCAACTTCCCGAACCGGGTGGTCGGCGTAATAGAAAAGGATTACGGCCGCCCGCTGGTGTCGCGGCAGCTGCTGGAGCGCCCAGCCTAACTCCCTGGTCGGATCGGTCATCTCATAGGGTGTCTGGCGATCGAGGCTGACCGTTCGTCGCCGGTTCTGGAGCATCCCGCCGGCGATGCGGAATGCGGCCCGCCAGATCCAAGCCGAAGGCGAACGAATCGCGCTGCCTCGAGCCAGCGCTTGCGCAAAGGCTTCAGCCACCGCGTCGCTTGCCAGATCGGCGTCCTGGCTGAAGGCCCAGACGGCGCGATAGATTCTGTCGCCTTGCGCTCGGTAAAGCGCCTCAACCGCGGTCTGGCTCTCGACGATCGTGGCTTGCACCAACTACAAGGGGCCCCTTTTCTGGCAAAACGTTACCGGCCGCGGGCCGAGCCCTCCTCGGCCCGACTATGGCCGCGGCCTAGCCGTCTGTCAAGCGGTCGCTGCTCTGCGCGGGCCCTGACGCAGGCCGGCCCATCTTATGCCACACTTAGTAGCCGATAGCTGAACCCAATTGGCGGAAGCTCGGCGGAAAATCCGCGGGAAACCCTCGTCTCCCGCTTAGATCCATGATGCAGACACCGGTCGGGCTCGGCAAATATCGCGTCGTGGTTTGTTGGCGGTCGCCATTTCTGGCTCTTCTTTTGGCCGCCGTCCTGTCAGGGTGCAGCGGCGCTGCGACCCAGCAGACAACTGCATCCCCGCTTGCAACGGTCGCCGCCACCCCCCTCGCGTCCCCTCAGATGAGTGAGTGGTTGTCATTCGACGCGGCAAATAGAACCGCGACCTTGACCATCGTGGCCGATGCTCAGGGAACCGACAACCACTTCAACTTCAATGGCTACTCGTACGGCTCTCTCGTCATTACTGTCCCGAAGGGGTGGAGGGTGACGGTGCACTGCAACGACCACCCGTTCGCCGCCTATGCGCACTCCTGCGCGGTGGTGAGCGGCCCCGAGTCCAAGACGGCGGCCTTCCCTGGGGCGAGTCTGCCCGATCCGACCGGAACAGGATTCGTCACCATCGGAGAAAGCAAGAGCTTTAGCTTCACGCCGGACGCACCGTTTGTCGGCCGGTTCGCTTGCCTGCTGATCGGCCACGAGTCGGCAGGTATGTGGGCGACGTTTCAGGTCACCGACGCTGGCCAGCCCTCTCTGGGAACGCGTAAGCCGGCGATCTAGACGATCAAGGCTGGCGGCCGACTTCTCGACCACCAGCCCCAAGACCCCGGTTAAACGTTGCTAGTCAGTCGTCCTCGTGCGGCAGCGCCAGCTTCCGGACCGTGCCGCCGTGCGGGCAGAATCCCGTTTCCTCTGCCGGGCAGACGCTGTCAGCGCTGAAATAGAGATTGCCGGCTGGCCCCCACCACGTCCATGTCTGGGGTCGGGGCGTTGTCGGCAGCAGGCCCAGCGGTAAGGAAGGCTCGGGATACAATGCGCACCCATGACGGAAGCCGCCGATGTCGTCATCGTGGGAGCGGGACAGGCGGGGCTTTCCCTCAGCCACGAGCTTACCGAGGCGGGCGTCGAGCACCTCGTCCTGGAGCGGGGAAGGCTAGGCGAGACCTGGCGCGGGCGCTGGGACAGTTTCTGCCTCGTCATTCCGAATTGGACCGTCCAGCTGCCCGGTGGCGCCTACCAGGGCGCTGACCCCGACGGATTCATGCCCAGAGACGACATCGTGCGCCACCTCCTCAGGTATGCGGAGACCTTTCGAGCGCCAGTCCGCGAGGGTGTCAACGTAACCACGCTCGAGCCCGGCCCCGATGGGTCGTTCTTGTTAAAGACGTCGGCAGGTGACATCCAGGCGAAAGCCGTGGTGCTGGCATCGGGTGGTTACCAAAAACCGCACCGGCCAGCGGCAGCCGATCAACTCTCCGCGTCCGTACACACCATTGATGCGGAGGCGTACACGAATCCTCAGGCGCTGCTCCCCGGAAAGGTGCTCGTGATCGGAAGCGGCCAGACCGGCTGCCAGCTAGCCGAGGAAATCTTCGAAGCCGGGCGTGAGGTTCACCTCGCCTGCGGGCGGGCGCCCTGGATTCCGCGTCGGCTGGATGGGCGCGACACCATCGCGTGGATCAACGAGACGTCATTCTTCGATACGACGCTGGCTGACCTGACGAGCCCAGCCGCCCGACTTCTGGCGAACCCGCAGACGAGCGGCCGGCTGGGAGGTCATGACCTTCACTATCGAACGTTGCAGGCGCAGGGCGTTCACCTGATGGGCCATTTCGTCGGCGTGGCGGATGGCCATGCCCACTTCGCTCCCGACCTGGCCGAGTCAGTCGCATTTGGAGACGCCCGCTACAGCGACATCTGCGGGCTGATCCGCAAGACCTGCGCGGGCCGGGGCGTCCCAGCGCCCGAGATGCCGCCCCCGCCCCCCTTTGTCCCCGACACCGCGGCGAGCCTGGACCT
>VBGO01000201.1:0-4425 GCA_005882525.1 Chloroflexota bacterium | reverse complement strand
ATCGTGCCCGGGCTGCACTTCATGGGCGTTCATTTCCAGCGCAAGCGCAAGTCGGCGACCCTCCTCGGTGTCGGCGAAGATGCGGCCGCCCTCGCTGACACGATCGTCCTCACCAAGCGCTCGCGGTCTGCCGGACGTATCAAACGATGAGTTCAGTCACCTGCCAGATCTCGATCTCTCTCGACGGCTACGTCGCCGGGCCCAACCAGAGCCTAGAGAACCCGATCGGCGAAGGCGGAATGCGGCTGCACGAGTGGTTGTTCGAAACCGCCAGATGGCGCGAGCAACAGGGACTGGAGCCCGGGGCCAGAACCGCCGACTCGGAGGTTGTGGAGGAAGTCTTCCAGAATGTCGGCGCCTACATCATGGGCCGCAAAATGTTTGGCGGCGGTGACGGGCAATGGAACATGAAATGGACGGGCTGGTGGGGTGACGAGCCCCCTTACCACACGCCGGTCTTTGTGCTGACCCACCAGGCGCGCGAACCTCTCGCGATGCGTGGCGGCACCACCTTCAACTTCGTCACCGAAGGGATCGATTCGGCGCTGGAGCAAGCCCGCTCAGCCGCCGGCGAAAAGAACGTCGTTATCGCTGGAGGGGCGAGCGCGGTCCAGCAATACCTCGGGGCCGGCAAGCTCGACGAGCTTTACCTGCACGTCGTCCCGGTCATTCTGGGGGCCGGGGAGCGCCTGCTGGAGAACGTCGGCGATCCGACCCTACAGCCAGTCAAGGTGATCGCGTCACCGGGGGTGACCCACATCAAGTACCGCATCATTCGCTAACCACGGCCGCGCGCCCGGTCACACCCAGGGACCCGGGGCGGCCCACAAACTTCCCGCGACATCATCGTCGCGCCTGCGTCCCACGGATAGAAAGTTGTGGCTACGCGGACGATGGCACGGTCGCAGCCAGTCGGCGCTCAACATACGCGGCGAGAGGGGACGCCGCGCCATACAGCGCGGTGATTTCGCGAAGCTTCGTGATCCATTCGTCCGCCTCCTTCGACCGTCGTTGCGCCAACAGAAATTCTGCGAGCGACAGGTAGTATTCCCAACGTTCCGCAACGTAGTCGGTTCGCTCGATACCCGCAATCGCCTGACGGAGCAGCGACTCGGCCTCCTGGATGCGTCCCTGTCTAGCTCGCACCAGGCCTAACACCATCGTCGTGCTTCCGACCGAGGCCACGTCATCAGCCGCCACCACTTCTACGGCGGCTTCGGCGTGAGAAACGGCCCCCTCAACATCATCGAGCTCGAGGAACGCTTGAGCCAGGCTGCGCTCGATTTCGGGACGATACCCGGTATCGTTGATTTCCTTCGACACGGCGATCCCGCGCTCGAAGTACGGCACAGCGGACGTCGTCGTCCCACGAAGCGAATGGATCCGACCAGTCACATTTAGCGCCGTGGCCAGCTCCCAGTTTTCGCCGGCCTCATCCAGAGGTTGGATCGCGGACTCGGACATGCGCAGCCCCTCGTCGAGTGACGTGGTGAGGGCGACAAGCTGGGCATGGCGGACGACCGCGGCCGCCCAATTCGCCCGACTTCCTCCAGTCTCGCTCAGTGCAACGGCTTCGCGGCGCATCGCGAGCGCCTCGGCAATGCGGCCCATGTGGTAACGGATTCCGGCGAGCATCACCAGCGCACGGGCTTCGAGACCTGGGTCTCCGAGTTGGCGCGAGAGCGCCCGTGCCTCGGCCCACCGTGGCCACGCCTCCTCGAGCTTGCCGAACCACCAGCCGCCGTAGCCCAGCTGGAAGGCGGCCTCCTGGAGGTGGGCAAGGTCGCCTGTCCCTTGCAGCAGCGCGTGGGCCTCGGTCAACCTGGCTAGACCTTTCTCCGCTCCGCCTTCCGGGTCGCCGATCCACATCGCGCGGCCCTGGGAGAGGAGGGCGCTGCCTTCGAGGTCCTTCCGGCCGATCGCGCGGGCCGCTGCGGCGACCCGGATCGCTTTCTCCTTCGCCTGCGCGTACCGGCCGAGACGGTACTCGACGTCGAGCAGCAAGCACTCGAGCTCGATCCGGTGCGCTTCGGGCTCGGGCCGCATCGCAAGGCACCGCTCAAAGAAGGATGACGCCGCCCGGTTGTCGTCTCGAGCAGACGCCTTGCGACCACTGGCCTCAAGTGCCGCGACCGCCGCATGCCGTAACCCTTCGGCCGGCCTGGCATGGAGTTCGGTTTCGAGCTTCACGGCCTCTTCCAGGTGATAAGCGCGGATTTCGACGAGCTCCGCGGATCGGTCCGCGGGCAGCGACTCCATCTCTCGAGCGATGCGCGCGTGCAACTCGGCGCGGCGTGCCTTCGGCAGCGCCGCGTAGGCGACGTCGCGCACCAGGATGTGCTTGAAGCGATAGAACGCTTGTCCGCCCGGGAGCGGCTCCTCGCTGACAAGGTCACGCAGAACCAGGTTTTCCAGCGCGATTTCGAGTCCCTCGGCGTCATCCAGCAGGTGGTCGAGCATCGGCCGCTCAAAGGTGCGTCCGATCACGGCCCCGGCCTGGAGCGCCCGACGCTCGCGCGCGGGTAGTGTGTCGAGGCGTGCGCGGATGAGCGCTTCGACGGTTTTCGGCACCTTCACCTCATCGGCCATCGGTGCAGCCGTCCACCGATTGCCCGACCGGATGATGGTGCCCTCATCGAGGAGCATTCGGATGAGCTCCTCGACAAACAATGGATTGCCGTCGGCCCGCTCGAGCATTTCGTTCCGGAGACGGTCCGGCAGGCCTTCGATGGTCAACAATGCTCCGATCAGCGCCGCCGACTCCTGCCGATTGAGCGGCTCGAGCACGATCCGGCTCGACTGAAATCGACCGGCGGCCCATCCTGGCCGCTTGTCGAGCAGCTCGGGGCGCGCAAGGCAAAGGATGAGGACGGGCGCCTCGCCGCTCCAGGTGGCCAGGTACTCGATGAGGTCGAGCATGGCTGGCTCGGCCCAATGGATGTCTTCGAAGACGAGCAGCAGCGGCGAGCGTGCCGCCTGAGTCTGGACCCAGCGCCGGAAGGCCCAGGCGATCTCGCGGTCGACGCCCTTGCTCGTAACCGGAGAGTCGCCGGTGAGCCCGATGGCGAAGGCCAGCCGGTCGCTGACCGCCACCTCTGGTGAGGATGCGACCAGCTGCCCGATGGCTTCCAGGGCACCCATCTCCGCGTTGATGCCGGCAGCTTCCCGCACCATCTCGCCGACCGGCCAATAGGTGATCCCCTCGCCGTAGGGGAGGCATCGGCCGCGCAGGACCTGCCAGTGCCGGGCAGTGAGTCGATGGCTTGCCTCGCGGGCGAGGCGACTCTTGCCGATTCCGGGCGCCCCGAGGACGGTAAAGAGCGTCGCTTTGTGGTCCTGATGCACGCGCTCGGCGGTGTCGAGCAACTGCAACATCTCCTCGTCCCGGCCCAGCAAGGGGGCCTGGAGGCCTGCCAGGCCACGCGCTTCGCCGATCCCCGCGAGAAAACGAGTCGGCTGGTACGCCGCGACCGGCAGGCTCTTGCCCGCCAACGCCAGGTCACCGATCGGCTGGTACTCGATGGCGTGTTTGGTGGCGGCGTACGCGGCCGGCCCCACCAGGATCTGGCCCGGGGCGGCAAACTTTTCCAGCCGGGCCGCGACGTTGAGCGCGTCGCCCGTGACCGCCGTGCCACCCGCGAAGGGGTCCCCGCTGACGGCCTCGCCCGCCTCGATCCCAACGTGGACGTCGACGTCGACTTTATGCTGCTCGCGGACCGTCGCTCTGAGGGATTGCAGCGCCTCGACGATCGCCATAGCGGTGCGCACCGCGCGCTCAGCATCGTCCTCGTGGGAGGAGGTCAGCCCGAAGACCCCGACCGCGGCATCGCCGCTGAACTGTTCGACCGTGCCGCCGTGGCGGCGGATCTCCCGGCCGGCAATCTCGAAGAACTCACTGACGACTTCGCGCAGCACCTCGGGATCGAGCTGCTCACCCAGGCGGGTCGAGCCGGCGAGGTCGGCGAAGATCGCCGTGACGACGCGGCGCTCCGCGGCGTCGACCCGGGCCGCCACCGATGTCCCGCAGGCGGGGCAGAACCGGGCGCCCGCTGGGACCGGCTGCCCGCAGTTCGGGCAAACTGTCTGATCCACTGCCCGTATTTAAGACTTAATCGGCCCTGCCTTGACATCCGCTTGCGGAGATGGTTAAACGGGGGAACACAACTAGCCCGACTCTGAAGGGAGGGGAACATGGAATACGCTTGGCTTCGGCGGCGCGACTTCCTGGCCGTGGGCCAGTTCGAGGGGGACGGCAGATGAGCTCGGCGACCGGCCTCCGACGTCTGGGCATAGTGGCTGGAGCCCTCATCCTCTTGACCGCGTGTGGAGGGACGAGTAACAGCTCGACGACCACGAGCGCGGCCAAGGCCAAGTCAGCCGCCGATATGGGCGGGCTGTCCGCCTTGGTCGCCGCCGCCAAAAAGG
>VBGO01000218.1 GCA_005882525.1 Chloroflexota bacterium | reverse complement strand
GCGTGCAGTCGTCGAGCGTCGCCGGCCGATCGGCGTGCTGCGCGCTCTGGGCTTCTCGCCGCGCCGTGTCGTCGGGGGTCTGGTCGTCGAGGCGATCCTGACCGCGGCCATCGGGATCGCGGTCGGCGTCACCGCCGGCCTGCTGCTCGGCTACCTAGTAGTGACCTCAACCTACAATCGTGAGTTCAACGTGGACAGCGGCGCGCTGGCGAGTGCGATCGTCCTGGTGCTGGCGGCGACGCTTGCTGTCACAATCGGGCCTGCTATGCGCGCCTCGCGCCTGCCGGCCGCTGACGCTCTCCGGCTGATGGACTGAAACAGGTTCGTGCCTCAGCCGGACCCCTTCGGAGTGGGGGTGGTCGTGGCGCTGGCCGGCTTGGCTGCGGCAGCTCTGGTCGCTGCCTTCGTCTCGGACCGCCGTCGGAAGCGGCGTGGCGCGGCCACGTTGGAGGCGATCGACTTTGTCCGCGCATCGTTCACAAGCCGGATGGTCCGCGGCGACCCGATCGATGTGCTGCTACGGGAGGTCGTCGAGGCGCTCCGCAGTTTTCTGGCTCTGGACACGGCCGAGGTCTGGATCGTGGAGTCGGGAAGGCTTCGCCTCCAGGTCGCCGATCCGCCGACAGCCGCTCGCGCCTTGCCGATCTCAACTGAACTCAAGCCGGTGATCCTCAACACGCCGGTCTCGGGTCCCGCCTGGGTGCGAACGTGGATGCCGGATTTGCTTGCTGGGCGGCCGGAAGGCGAATTTCTTCGGTTGGCGCCGGTCAGCCATGCCGGCGAATTACTCGGGAGTCTTGTTGTGGGCCGGGCCCGGCGGCCCAAGCGCCTCGCTGAGGAAGCGGACGGACTGCTCGAAGAGCTGGCCCGTGATATCGGCGTCGGACTCTACCGGGGCGGCCTCGACGCCACCCTGCGGGCAACCCTCGGGCAGCTGCGCCGCCAGGCCGCCGAGCTTCAGGCATCGCGCGCCCGGTTGGTAGCGGCCGCTGACTCCGAACGGAAGCGGATCGAGCGCGACCTGCACGACGGAGCCCAGCAATACCTGCTCTCGGTCTCGGTCAAGGCGCGCCTGATCGAAAGGATTTCCGCCGCCGAGCCAGAGCGCGCGCGTCGCCTCCTCGAGGAGCTGGTCCAGGAGGTAGAGGCCGCCCTCGAAGAACTGCGTGCACTCGGCCACGGCATCTACCCGCCGCTGCTCTCCAGTGCCGGCCTTGGCGACGCGCTCGCCGCGGCGTGCCGGAAGCTCACCCCCCCTGCTGAGCTGGACGCCGACGGCCTCGGGCGCTTCCCGGCCGAGATCGAGTCCGCGGTGTACTTCTGCTGCGTCGAGGCGCTCCAGAATGCAGCCAAGCACGCCGGGCCAGAGGCGCGTACCGCGCTTCGTCTGCATCAGGACGACAACCGTCTCTACTTCGAAGTGCGCGACTCCGGGCGCGGCTTCGAGGTACCGGAGCAGGAAGGCGGAGGGCTGGCTAACATGCGCGACCGCCTTGGTGCTGCGGGTGGGATGCTGATGATCGAATCTCAGCCCGGCCGCGGCACGGTTGTGAGAGGCGACGTGCCGCTGCAGCTCCACGCGCCGCGCCGGTACTCAACAAGAAGCTGACAGCTATGCGCCGTGTTGCAGGTGGCAGCCTAAGAGCCCGGCTAATTGACGGCTAGCGCCGCGACTGACTAGGCACCGCTACATGCGGCGGACGGCGCCGAACTGAGAGCGCCGGCGCCCTTTCAATGCATCGAACGCAGACATCTCGAGTTGGATCATCAGCCCTGCGACTCGAGGTTGGTGTTCGCGTTCTGTAAAGCTGGGTCCGCCTCATAACAGGATTTGTTGGCTAGGTCAGGGTCCGCCGCCGGGGCCCCGAACAGGCAGCCCGGGCGCATGGTTATTCGTCGTTCAAGCTGTCGTTCGCAAACCGGTAAATGAATTCGATGCGGTCCGTGGTACCGGGGATGAAGACCCCCGTCTCCCGCTCCACCTTAAGTTTGTGCTACAAATAGCACATGGCAACAGTAGGGGTTCGTGAGCTTCGTCAGCGTGCCAGCGAGCTGCTGCGCCGCGTCGAGGCCGGTGAAACCATTGAGGTCACGGATCGCGGGCGGCCGGTCGCGGTGCTTGCCCCGTTGCCCGAAGCGGGAGCTTTAGAACAGCTCCGAGCTGCTGGCGAGGTGACTCCGGCTGCCGGCAGCCTCAGCGACCTGCCACTACCCTTGCCGCTTCCTGAAGGTAAAGAATCGCCTTCCGCGATCCTGGCCCGGCTACGTCGCAATGAACGCTGAGCGGGCAATCTATTTGGACTCATCCGCGATCGTGAAGCTCGCAGTCGCAGAGATAGAGTCTGCGGCCCTCCGTCGGTACTTGCGACGCCGAGCATCACTGGTGGTGAGTGCACTGGCGCGGACCGAGGTCGCAAGGGCTCTGTTGCCGCTCGGTCCAGCGGCCGTGCAAAGGGGTCATGAGGTGCTTGGCCGCGTAGAGCTGATCCGGGTCAGCGACCGAATCCTCCTGGACGCTGGGTCGCTACTGCCGGCCCAACTTCGTTCGCTGGACGCCATTCACCTTGCCACGATGCGGCAGCTCGGGGCCAGCCTTCGCAGAGTGGTTACCTATGACAGTCGGATGGCGGCGGCCGTTTCGGCGATGGGAATGACGACAGTCGCGCCTGCGTGATTGAGCAGGCGCGAGCGAGCGCCGTTACGCCATGGGTCACCGGTAAACCACCTCGTCGACAGACTCCGAGAGGTTCGGCGGTGCGCCCTTGATTACGCCGACGAAGGGTGTGAGGCGGTCGGGCTGACGTGAGGCGAGCAACGCCTCCACCGCGTCAATGATCAGTGCGCTCTGGGACATGCCCCTCTTTTTTGCCAGCCGTCTGATCTTCCTGTCCATTGCATCGGGAACGAGGAACTTTTTAAGCACCATAGAGTCGACTCTATGTCAATCCCGAAGCCGATCGACGAATTCGCCATGGTGTTCGGTACCACGGACGACAAACCCCGTCTCTCGCCATCTAGACCGACAGTCTCGTTCAGACCGGGCCAAAGCCACTCGTTTGGAAAGCATGCAAGAGGGGCGGAAGCTTTGCACCAGGTGCGAGGTCGCATCGCACTCCGCCCTAAGGCTTCACGCGGGACTCGCCGCCGAGCTCCGCTACCCGCGCCTCCCAATGGCCGAGGAGTTGCCGGAACCTCTCGGCCTGGGCGGCGACAACCGGGGCGTTGGTCAACTCGACCTCGCGACGGCCCTCGTCCGACTGTTTGAGCATCAGCTGACGGATGGGGACCAGCCTCTCCTCCATAGCGAGGATCTCGGTGTAGATCTGCCTCAAGTAGAGCGCTTGCTTGATCGTCGCCTCGTTCGGAGGACCGTCGCTATCTATTGGGTGCCTCCAATCGCAGCCGCGCACCGCCGCATTGACACCTGGCCGCTCGCGGTTGGGCTGGACCTTTTCATTCCTCAGTACTACGGCCGCCTGGCATGAAAGGATCAGCAATATTCCCGAGGTGCATCGGCGAGCTCTGAAAAATGGTGTTTCAGATCAGCTGTAGAGGGGTAAAACCTATAAATACAGTTCACACCTAATCCTACATCGGGAGGTGTATTGATGATGACAGCAACCCGAACGTTGGTGCCCGGCTCCAACCTTGTGACTGGCGCAAGCCCGATCGACCGCTTATTCGAGCAGTTCTTTGGCTATGGAGTCGCGAGTCAGGAGGACGGCACACCGACTTACGCTTTGCCCGTCGACATCCTGGAGACAGAAGACGCCTACGAGCTTCACGCCACCGTCGCTGGCGTTCCGCAGGACGGTGTAGAGGTGACGTTCGAGGTCGGCATGCTTAGCATCGCAGTGAAGGCGGCGTCGTATGAGACCCACGGCAAGTTCATTCGTCAGGAGCGGCCATGGGGTAACTGGAGCCGCAAGCTGGAGCTACCCAAGGAGATCGACTCCGCGAACATCGCCGCTAAATTTGAAAACGGTGTTCTGACAGTTCGCGTGCCGAAGGCGGCGAAGGTCGAGCCGGTGCGGATCGCGATCAGTGGAGCCAGCAAGGCCGGCTCACTTCCAAAGGGCCGCGGCTAAACGAGACCAATTCTCGAGACGTGATAGGGGAGCAATCCGAGAAGACATAAAGGCACCTTGGCGCGAAGCTGACCCGACATCCGTTGAGGATATGGATTCAGATAGCGGTCACCAGGTCGTCCTCCCGGGTTGCATCTCCCCTTTCGCTTCTGCGTTTAAAGCGGCCGTCAAGCACCAGCTCCGCCAGTTGCTACTGACTTTGTTCTCGAGGGCGGCGAGAAGATCACCCGAAAGAGAAGTCCTAATCGCTTTTGTTGACGGATCCGGTAGAGGCTTCCAGGAGGAAGAAGCGGTATGAGCACAAGGATCTTGGTGGAAAGGGAAGCGGTCGACCGCATGATCCCGATCGAAATGGATGTAGACAGGTACCAAACGCGGCTGATACCCGACCTACAGCAAAGGGTGGGAGAGCTTGCGCGGGCGCTGAAAGACCTCGTCGCAGCTGTCGGAGTCGCACGGCAGGACCCAGCCCTGGCGAGTCAGGTGGAAGGCGCGACTTCGAGAGCCCAGCAGGTCCTCGCGGCCGGCCATCCGCACACAAAGGGAGGGCAGCTATGAATCTGAGGCCGCTAGGCGACCGAGTAGTCGTTAAACCAGTCGATCGAGAAGAGATGACCAAGAGCGGGATCGTCATTCCCGACACTGCCAAGGAGAAACCACAAGAAGGGATTGTCGAGGCCGTCGGGACTGGCAGGATCCTGGACA
>VBGO01000217.1 GCA_005882525.1 Chloroflexota bacterium | reverse complement strand
GGACGAGCGCAAGCTCTCGACGCTGCTCAAGCAGCTCCTGGAGGACGAGCGCTATGCCGTCGACATCGCGGCCGACGGGGAGCGGGCCCAGGAGCTGGCGGAGACCGCCCGCTACGACGCCATCATCCTCGACCTGATGATTCCGAAGAAGGATGGGATGGAGGTCTGCCGCTGGCTGCGGCAGAACCGCATCCAGACCCCGGTCATCATGCTGACCGCGCGCAGTCAAATCCACGACCGCGTCGCCGGTCTGGACGCAGGCGCGGACGACTACCTGCCCAAGCCGTTTGCCTTCGAAGAACTCCTTGCCCGGCTGCGGGCGCTGATGCGGCGGGAGCAAAAGAATGGCCACGCGAACCGGCTGCAGGTGGCGGACCTCGCCCTCGATCTGAAGACCCACCAGGTCCGGCGGGGCGACACGCCCATCGAGTTGACGGCGCGCGAGTTTGCGTTGCTCGAGTTCTTGATGCGCCACCCAAACCAGGTGCTGACCCAGGCTCAGATCGCGGAGCGGGTCTGGGACTACAACTTCGAGGGCACCACCAACCGGGTCGCGGTCTATATCTCGTACCTGCGCGACAAGATCGATGAGGGCCGTTCCCCGAAGCTCATCCAGACGGTCTATGGCGTGGGCTACCGGCTGTCGGGATGATGTTCCGGGGCGCGCTGGCGCGCCTCGCCGCCCAGTACTTCATCCTGCTCGTGCTGATCCTCGGTTGCTTCGACTTGATCGTCTACGTCACGGTGTCGCAGTCGCTCCAGGCAAAAGCCGATAACGACCTGAACCATGCGGTCAGTCAGGCGGCCAAACAGGTGGTCATCACCGACACGGTCTCCTTCAATGCACAGGGTCTCCTCGATCCGAGCGTCGCCGACGTCTTCGTTCGGGTGCTGGACATCAAGGGTCAGGAAGTGAGCCAGCCGCGCGCCGAGTTGAAGAAGCTCTTCAACAACCCCAACCTGACGGCCCCGATCGCCGCCGCCAAGGCGGGCCAGTCCGTTGAAACGCGCGTTTCCAGCGGCACCGACATCTATATGGTCGACACCAGCCCGATCCTCAACCCGAAGTCCCATAAGGTCGTCGGCATCCTCCAGGTCGCCCAGGCGGTCAGCTGGGTCGACGACGCGCTCTCGGGCCTGGTGCGGCAGCTCGTACTGGCCTCGGCGATCGGGATCCTGCTCGGCGCCCTGGCCTCGCTGCTGATGGCGAGCCGATCGCTACGGCCCATCAGCCGAGCCTTCCAGCGCCAGCGCGAGTTCGTGGCCGACGCGTCTCACGAGCTGCGGACCCCCCTCACCTTGATTCGGACCAACGTCGAGGCCTGGTTGCGGCGTTCCAACGGGACAAGCCGTGCCTATGCGAGGAGCATCGTGGAGGAGGTCGAACAGTTGAACCGGATCGTGGGCGATTTAACTACGCTCGCGCTGGCCGATGCTCGGCAGCTGCGGATCGAGCCTCAACCGCTCGAGCTGAACGAAGTGGTCAGGGGCCTGATGACCCAGGCCACGCCGCTGGCTGATGAGCGCGGCGTGACGTTGCGCCCCGATCTCAATGGTGGGGTGCGCGTGGACGCCGACCTGGTCCGGGTCCGTCAGCTGCTGCTGATCCTGATCGACAATGCCCTGAGCCACACGCCCTCTGGCGGCCAGGTCCTGGTGGGGGTGACCCGCCAGAATGGCCGCGCCCATGTCACGGTGACCGACACCGGTGAGGGGATCCCGCCACGAGATCTCCCCCATATCTTCGAACGCTTTTACCGCGCGGACAAGGCGCGCACCCGCGAGAACGGCGGTAGCGGCCTGGGTCTGGCGATCGCCAAGTGGATCGTCGATGCGCACAAAGGTGAGATCGGGGTGAAAAGCTCCGAAGGTAAGGGCACGGCTGTCGACGTCAGCCTCCCGGCTCTCGACTAGTTATTCGACCTTGATCTCGCGGACCGGCCGGAGGGTGATCAGCGCGATCAGGAAGAAGCCGGTAACAATGCCGAACATCACGCGGTAGCCAACCGCGCTCGTGCGGTTGTTGTTGAACGCGTCGATGATGGGCCCGAGGATCGGGCGGGCGATCAGGCCGGCGCTGGCCGTGGCGATGTTCGAGACGCCCATGTAGCGGCCCGCTTCCGCTTTGGGGATCAGGTCGGTCATGAAGGCCCAGTCGACGGAGAGGAAGATCCCGAGGGAGATTCCCACGATGAGCCCGAAGCCGAGAATCCATGGAAGGCTGGGGGCAAAGATGAGGAGGCTCGAGCCCACGGCGCCGATCAGGCAGGCGGCCGCGATCAGCCGCTTCTTGCCGTAACGTTCGGCGAGAAAGCCGGCGGTCATGCAGAGGATGGCGGCGAAGATCACCACGATCGCCTGCAGCGCGCTCGAATACAGTGATGCCTTTCCCTCCGAGTAATGGAAGGTGTAGCGGATGAAGTTGAAGGCATAGGTCGAGATGCCCACCGGCGCCATCAGGAAAAAGAGTCGAGAGACCATCAACCAGGCGAAGTCGCGATAGCGCTTGGTGTCGATGGCGAAGCTCAAGAAAATGGATCGCGCCAGTGGTTGGCTGGAGGTTGAGGCTCGGCGCCGGTCCGGCACGCCGAAGATCACCAACGCGCCTCCGATCGCGACGACGAGGGGCAGCGTCAGGATCGCGAGCCGGACATGGTGCGTGGGGATCAGGAGCGCGCCCACCACCAGGAACCCGACGATCGTCCCAAGCATGTTCATCAGTCCGTAGTAGCCGGAGGCCTCGCCCCGCTGGTCCGCCGGCACCTGGTCGGGCAGCATCCCCTGGTAGGGGCCCTGGGCCGTGTTCGACGCCATCTGGAAAAACACGTACACGAGCATCAGCGCCCAGTAATTGGTGACGAAGGCGATCAGGGTCAGGAAGATGATGTCGCCGATGACCCCGATCGCGATAAACGGCCGCCGGCGGCCCAGTTGGAACTGGGCGTTGTCGCTGATGGCGCCGATGGCGGGCTGCCAGACGATCGCGAAGGCGGCACCGATCGTGTCCAGCAGGGACACGTAGGTATTCACGTCGACCGGTAAGGCAAGCGATCCCAGATGGATCGTCGTCGGCTCGGTGAAGCGGGCGACGAGCAGCGGGATGATGTTGCCGCCAAGCGGCTGCATCACATAGGCGATCGCAAACCAGAAGGCGCTGAGCACGAGCAAGCCGCGCCAGGAGATGTGCGGCCGGGCCGCCGTCTCATGCAGCGTGCGAAGGAACCGTCGCTCGGTGGCCTCGATCATCCCCGCCATTCCGCGGAGTCTAACGATGACGGAGGTCGATTTGCTACGGTAGCGGGCGGATGGCTCGTTCCAAGATCACGGTGGTGGGCGCCGGCAATGTGGGCGCGACCCTGGCCCAGCGGCTCGCGGAGCGTGGCTATGCGGACATCGTGCTGGTCGACATCGTCGAGGGTCTGCCACAGGGAAAAGCCCTCGACATGCTGGAAGCCGGGCCGATCGTGGGCTACGACTCCCGCATCGTCGGAACCAATGGCTACGAGGAAACCGCCGCATCCAGCATCTGCGTGATCACCTCCGGCGTTCCACGCAAGCCGGGCATGTCGCGAGACGACCTGGTCAAGACCAACCAGAACATCGTGCGGGGCGTGACTCTGGAGCTCGTCAAGCGATCGCCCGCCAGCATTTTGATCGTCGTCAGCAACCCGCTCGATGCAATGGCGCAGCTGGCCTACGAGGTCAGTCAGTTCCCGCGCGAGCGTGTTCTTGGGATGGCGGGCGTGCTCGACACCGCGCGGTTCCGCACCTTCATTGCCCAGGAGCTCGAGGTCTCCGTGCGCGACGTCCAGGCCTACGTCCTCGGTGGGCATGGGGACACGATGGTGCCCCTGGCGCGGATGTGCACGGTCGCCGGCATCCCGATCAGCAAACTGATCAAATCCGAACGGATCGAGGCCATTGTCAAACGGACCCGCGAGGGCGGCGCCGAGATCGTGAACCTGCTGAAGTCCGGCAGTGCCTACTACGCACCCTCGGCGGCGGTGGCCGAGATGGTCGATGCGATCATGTTCGATCGCAAGCAGATCCTTCCCTGCGCGGTCCGGCTGGACGGCGAGTATGGCATTCGCGGCCTCTTCGTCGGCGTGCCGGTCAAGCTCGGCGCGAGCGGCGCAGAGGAGATCATCCAGCTCGAGCTCACAGCGGATGAGCGTGCCGCGTTGCAACGATCGGCCGACTCCGTCAAGGAGCTCGTCGGCATCATGGGCATCTAAGTCCGCGCGGCCCTTCCCGTTATCCTGTAATCAGTGACCATAGAAATCCGCAGCGGGTATATCCCGCAATCGAAGCGTCTGATAGAGAACCCGACCGCCGACCAGCTTCGAGAGCTCACCGCCCGGATGCCGAACGCGCGGCGCACCAGCTACGACAACTACAACGTCCAAACGCGCGTCGACGCCCGCAGCACCAAGAACACCTACATCGTCACCGACCGGCCGCAGGAGCACACGGCACAAACCGTGACGCCGGAAGAAGGCCGGAAGTGGGCCAAGATCCAGGATGAGTACATCCGCGAACAGGAAATGGTGCTGCTCGATGGGGCCATCGGCAACGATCCAACGTTCCTGACGCCGGCGCGGCTCATCATCGAGGCGCGCAACGCCAACGTCGCCGGGATGCAGCGCCACCTCTACTATCCGCCCCAGCCCGGACAGCAGCCGGAAGTGACGATGATCTACACGCCCAACCTCAAGGCGCCCGGCTATCCGAATGACCGGCTGATCCTGGTGGACCTCGAGGCCGGCATCACGCGGGTGTTCAACTCCGACTATTTCGGTGAGTCGAAGATGAGTCGAAGAAGGGCGGGCTCCGGATGTGGAACAAGAAAGTGTACGACGCCGGCGGACTCGCCATGCACGCTGGCTGTAAGGTCATCCCCGTCGGAAGGTCGCAGCGCGTCATCCTGATCGTCGGACTCAGCGGCACCGGCAAAACGACCACGACCTTCACCAGGCAAAACAATTCCAAGCCGGTCCAGGATGACTTCATCGCGCTGATGCCGCAGGGCAAAATCTACGGCACGGAAAACGGCTGCTTTGCCAAGACCTTTGGCCTCGACCCCAAGCATGAGCCGACCATCTACGGTGCCGTGACCAAGCGGGACGCCTACCTGGAGAACGTGTCGCAGGAAGAAGACGGTGGTCCCGTGGATTTCTACGACGCGAGCTACACGCAGAACGGCCGCGCCACGTTTGAGTTTTCCGCCCTGGGGTGGGTCGAGGACGCGCGCAACATCGGTCCGGTCGACGTGCTGCTGATTCTCAATCGCAACGACAACATCATCCCCGGCGTGGCGCGGCTGGATTCGGAGCACGCCGCCGCCTACTTCATGCTGGGGGAAACCCAGGGTACCTCCGCAGGAGGCAAGGACGAGATGGGCAAGGCGCTCCGCGTGCCGGGCACCAACCCGTTCTTCCCGCTGCGCCACGAGCAGCAGGGCAACCGGTTCCTCGAACTGCACCGTTCGCGCCCGTTCGAGGTTTACCTGATGAACACCGGTCGGGTCGGCGGCCCGGAGGGGTCACCGAACAGCAAGAAGCTCACCATCGAGCACTCGAGCGCGATCGTCAAGGGGATTGCGGAGGGCACGATCAGCTGGACCGGGGATGCCGATTTCGGCTACGAGGTGGCGCAGGAGGTCCCGGGGATCGACGACCTCGAGGTGCTCCAGCCGCGTCGGCTGTATGAGCGGACCGGTCGGGGAGAGGAGTACCGCGCGCTGGTCCAGCGCCTCAAGCAGGAACGCGTCGCCGAGCTGCAAAAGTATCCCGGCCTCGAACGGGAGATCGTCGCCGCCATTCGCTAGCTAGCCTCGGTCTCCCCGATGCGGCGGCCGTAGTAGTACGCCGCCACGATCAGCAGGAGGACGATGACAGCGAGCGGCAGGGTGAATGGGCCCAGCGCGCTGGCGACCCGCTCGTAGTTCTGGCCCAGCTTGAAGCCGGCGTAGGCCAGCGCGAGGTTCCAGGGGACGGCCCCCAGGATCGTCGCCAGCATGAATGGCACGACGGTGATTCGCGAGAGGCCGGCCGGGAAGGAGATATACGTTCGGATCACCGGGAGCAGCCGCCCGGTAAAGACCGCCGCCAGGCCCCACCGCTCGAAGAACCGGTTCGCCAGTCGCAGATGCCCGGCGGTCAGGCCCACGCGCCGGCCCGGCCCGAGGATCAAGATCTCGCCATAACGTCGGACGATTAGGTAGGCAACCAACGAACCCATCAGGTTGCCGGCGCTGGCGGCGATCACGACCCCGACGAAGGAGAGCTTGCCCTGCGAGGCCAAAGCGCCTCCCAGGGGCACGACGATCTCGCTCGAAATCGGGATGCCCGCGCTCTCCGCGGCCATCGTGAGGAAGATGGCGAGCAGCCCACCCGCGCTGACGATCTGGATCAGCTGCTGCGACATCCGGCGAAGCGTAGCAGTTAGCCTGATTCGAACGTGCCGGTGAGAAGCCCGATTGAAGCAACCGATGATGCGCTGGGCCACATGGTCGAGCAACTCAGCACCTCACATCACCGGCGGCGGCTCCGACACGTGGGCTGGGCCGCGGCCATCGATCCGCCGGAAGGGGGCTGGGCCGAGGCCGCTCCGCCAGCACGGCGGGGAAACGCCCTCGAGGTGCTGATCGATGGGGCCCACGCACTCCAGGCGATCGCCGTGGCCATCGCGGCAGCCCGGTCGCACGTCCATATCGCGGGGTGGCACCTCACGCCAGACTTTGCCCTCACGCGACACGAGACGCCGACGATCGTGCGGGAGCTGCTCGCCGACGTCGCCGCCCGCCTTCCCGTTCGGGTGTTGATCTGGGCCGGTGCGCCGCTGCCCGTGCTGCGGCCCTGGCGTGGCG
>VBGO01000493.1:1403-2715 GCA_005882525.1 Chloroflexota bacterium | reverse complement strand
AGGGACGCCGGCAACCGTCGATACGTAGATGGCATAAAAGCCGGGCGCGGCCTGCCCAATTGGATTGGCACTGTAGGTGTATGCGATTCCTTGGAGGATGTAGAGCATTCCAAATGTCGCGACAAACGGAGAAATCTTGACCCAGTTCACCAGCAGGCCATTGATTGCTCCCACAACCACACCGATTCCCAGCGACACCACGATCGCCAACGCTATGTTGCCGTTGCGTCCGCCCATGATCACCGCCGCGGCCATCCCGCTCAGGGTCGCGACAGAGCCAATCGACAGATCGATGCCGCCGCCAATCACCACAAAGAACTCAGCCGCGGCCGCCATGCCCACGAAAGTTGTTCCCTTGAACGTTTCCAGAACCACATCGGGCGACCGGAACGTATCGGACAGGGCGGTGCTCATCAAGAACAGCAACGCGAACAACATCCAGGCCAGTAGCGCACGCGCATGGCGCCGCACCCAGTAGCTCGACTCGGCGAGCTGAGGCAGCCCCAGCCGAGCGGTCGCGGATCGAGTGCTCAAGTTTAGATTTGACCTTCGGACCGCTGACCGGCGGCGCCATCCCCCGGATCGCCATAACTTTGCCTGCCCAGGACGGCCAGGTGCAGGATCCGCTCCTCACTGAACTCACCGGCCTTTAGCTCGCCCACGATTTGCCCGGCGCTCATCACCAGTATCCGATCGCTCATCGCGATCACCTCTGGAAGCTCAGATGAGATGAGCAGCACCGCAGATCCGCGCTCGACCAGCTCATCGATCAGCTGGTAAATCTCGTACTTGGCGCCCACATCGACGGCCACTTGCCGAGCACCACCTTCTGTTGATTGCCGCCACTCAGCGTCCAGGCGGCCCGCTCTGTGTCCTGTGGTCGAATCCCAAAGACACGGACCGCTTCACTTGAGAGGCGCCTTTCTTCGCCGACCCTGACGAAACCCATGGTTGAGACTTCCTTCAGAGACGCAAGCCCTACGTTCTCGCGCACCGAGTGCTCGAGAATGAGTCCTTCCCGCTTGCGATCTTCGGGAATCACAGCGATGCCGGCACGGACAGCGGCCGCTGGGCTCTTCAGCTGGATTGGCGCCCCATTTCTCAAAACGGTTCCCGCATTCGCGGGCCGGACTCCTCCGAGAGCGTTTGCCAGTCTCGACCGTCCAGAACCGACAAGGCCTGCAAGCCCCAAAACTTCTCTCGAATGAAGCTTGAGATTGATAGGTTCCCGGTCAGTACCCAGCTCCAGGTCCCTGACCTCCAGAGCGATCGAGTCAGCAGGTTTCAGCGTCCTGGCTGGTCTCTGGCGGAT
>VBGO01000493.1:0-1351 GCA_005882525.1 Chloroflexota bacterium | reverse complement strand
CCTTCAGTACCGTAGTCCGATCGGCTAGCTCAAAGATTTCAGCCAGGCGATGGGAGATGTACAGAATGCCGAGGCCGGCTTGGCGAAGCTCCCTGATGACATCGAAGATGCGTGCCAGCTCACGGCCCGAGAGAACTGCTGACGGTTCATCGAATATCAACACACTCGCCTTCAAGACCAGTGCGCGGGCAATCTCGACCAACTGGCGGTCCGCAACGCTGAGTCCTGACACTTCAGAGTCGAGTCGCACGCGGGCGCCGATCTTGTCCAGGGCGGCCCTCGCCTCCAGGCTCATCGTTCGTTGATCGAGGAAGCCCATCATGCGCCGCCGTTCGGATCCGAGAAACACGTTGTCCAGCACGGTCAGTGCCGGAACCAGGCTTGGCTCTTGGTAGACGGCGCCGATCCCAAGCTCTCGTGCCTTCTCGGGAGTGAGCGGTGAGACCGCTTTTCCCCGTACGAGAGCGTGGATCTCTCCCTCTAAGACTTCGAGCGAGACGCCTGCGAGCGCTGTGATGCCGCCGTAGTGCTTATGAATGCCTCGTGCAGCAACCAGCGCTCGCTCCGCTTGCATCGTCTATTTCTCGAGACTTACTTCAGAAGATTGATGGCTTTGAGCTCGTCCTGAGTTAGAACCGCATCGGTCCCAACATAAAGGTCATCACTGTATTGCGGCTTGTAGTACTTGTCGAGTGGCGGCAGGATGGGCCCGTACTCCGGCAGCGCCGAAATGTTGATGGACTTCGGAACCGACTCACCTTTGATCGCCTTGGCAGCAGTATCGATACAAACCTTGGAGTCGCTCGGCGGGAATTGAAGCGAAGCAACTTCGATCTTGTTCTCAATCCCCAACCGCAGGATGCCATTCGTCGCCGCGCCGCCACCAATAGGCGGAACGGGTTGGACCTTGGTGTCGATGTAGGCCTGCATCATTCCGGTCACCGCCTCTCCGCCAACTCCCCACGCGCCGTTGAATGTCTTGCCTGATGCGATGGCGGTCGCCGTCAGCTGCTTGCCTGTGCTGATGGAATAGTTCGCGTTTCCCCCATTGATGATCTTGATGTCGGGGTACTGCTGCATGACCTGGTTGAATCCCTGGTCGTACGCAATGGTCGTTGCGTTACCAGGAAGGCCCCCGATGTAAAGCAGGTTGCCTTTGTGGTTCATCTTGTCGGCGAGCCACTGGGCCAGCGGCACGCTTGCGGTCGCGGCGTTGGGATTGACCAGCGACGTGTAGTTTTCCGTATTGACCGTGCTGTCGCAGAGGATGACCTTGATCCCCATCCCCATCGCTCTCTCGACTGGTCCCGTGTCGGCAGCCGCGCCAAGAGGCACAAGAACGATCGCATCA
>VBGO01000223.1 GCA_005882525.1 Chloroflexota bacterium | reverse complement strand
GTTCCAGGCCGCGGTCCGCATTGCCGAGACGGCCGGTCTGCGCGATCGCCCTGGCGGCATCGGGGTAGCCGGCGCCACTGCCGGCCAGCGGCAGCCGATCGCTTGTCGCCAGGAGCACCGCCTTAAGCTGCCCTGGCCGCAGGGTGGGCCGGCCGGCGATGGTCAGCGCAACCACCCCACTGACAACCGGGGCGGCCACCGACGTCCCACTGAGCCGGACATACTGCGAGCCGACCATGAAGCCCGGGTAGTTCAGGGCAAAGGAGCTGCCCGGGGCGAGCGTGGTGATGATGCGCCGGCCGGGGGCAACGACGTCCGGCTTGCTGAAGCCATCCTGGGTCCGCCCATAGGTCGAGAAGCCGGCGAGGGTGTCATCCGCGCTGGCGACGGTA
>VBGO01000222.1 GCA_005882525.1 Chloroflexota bacterium | reverse complement strand
GGCTGGTCCGGTAGCTTTCGGCGACCGTGGTCAGCAACGAGAGATTGATGACGCGAATGTTGTAGGTGTCCGCGTGGAGCACCGCCCAGAGGATGGCGTTCATGATCACCGACGTGGGCGCGGCGCCCGAACCGTCGTTGACTCGCAGGTTGATCACATTGGCCCGAGGTGCAATGCCGATGTACCGCCCACCACTCGCGGTCCCATCGCCGGCGATGATGCCGGCGACTGCCGTCCCGTGACCATAGGCATCGTCGGTACCACTGACGGCGGGGTTGAAATCCTTGCTGAGCGTGACCCGGTCCATGAGGTCGGGGTGCGACGTGACGCCGCTGTCGATGACGGCCACACCGATCCCGCGGCCCGCCACGGGACGCAATCCATTGCTCCAGGCAGCGACGGCATCGACGACCGCCGGGTAGGTGGAGGCAAGCACGGCGGGGTCGAAGGCGGCGTCGATCAGCCGAACCGGGGCGTCGTACACGATACGCTCGACGTTGGGATCACGGCTGAAGTGCTGGACCATGACGGGCGTCAGTTCGGTGGCAAGGCCGTGGCCGATCGGCACCCGCTCGATGTGCTTGATGCCGGTTCGGTGCAGATCGGCGTCGAGGCGATTGAGATCATCGCGGGCGACGATGATGACGCGCACCGGCTGACCCTGGGAGCTGGCTCTGACGACCTGGCGGTCGACGTGTTCCTGGTTGGAGCCCGCCCACGCCGGGACGCCCGGGAGGACCGTCAGCGCCAGCCCGCCACCCGCGACCAGCGCGACCACGGATCGGCGGAGCCGTAACAGGGGATCACGTGGCGATGACGGCTGAACCATGATGCGGTGACGCCAACGTAACAGCGCCCCCTTACGGCTCCTGTGACGGTTCCCGCATTCTCACCTGCTAGCCTCAGGTCGGTGCGAGACTGGGCGACGATCGAGCGGGAGGCGATCGATGGCTTCTTCCGCTTTTCGCCCACTCATGGTCGAGCGGTGGGGGATCACCGATTCGACGGCGTGGTCGGCGACCCCTCCAGGACCGCCATCCAGGCTCGGGTGGCGGAGATCGACCGGCAGCTCCCCGCCATCGAGGCGGTGGACGGCCTCGATCGAGATCAGGCGATCGATCGCCGGGCCCTGGCCGCGCATCTCCAGGCGGCCCGATTCGAGCTCACCGAGTTACGCCTGCCCTTTCGCGAGCCCATGTTCTACGCGGGCGAAGGCGAGCTCGACGTCAGCTTCTATCTCAAGCGGCCCTACGCGCCGCTCGGCGACCGGCTGGCCGCGCTTCGCCGCCATCTGCTCGGCTACGGCGGCTACCTGGAGGCGGCACGCGACAACCTCGAGGTGGCGCTCCCCCGGCCAAACCTCGAGATCGCGATCGAAGCGGTGGATGGCCAGACGGAGTACCTGGAGGGCGAGGTGCTTGCCGCCGCCGCCGGCGATCCGGAGACACTCAAAGCCATCGAGGGCGCCGCCGCGCAAACGCGGGATTTTGCCGGTTTCCTGAAGGGGAGACGAGCCACGGCCAACGATGAGTACGCGATCGGGGAGGCGCGCTTCTTGCGCCTGCTGGGCGTCAGGGAACTGGTGCAGCTGAACCTCTCAGAGCTGGAGCGGATGGTGCGCGCCGACATCGAGCGAAATCGGGCCGCCGCCGAGGCTGCGGCCGAGCAGATTGCCCCAGGCGAAGGCGTGCGCGCGGCGGTTGCCCGGTTGGAGGATCACCATCCGACGGCGAGCTCGATCATCGGCGACGTCACCGGGATGCTCGACCGGCTGCGCACCTTCATCCTGGAGCGCGAGGTGGTCACCCTTCCCAGCAATGGCCGCTGCCTGGTGCGGCCGACCCCGTCGTATGCCGCCTACATCAGCGCCGCTATGGACAGCGCCGGACCGCTCGAAACAGTAGCCACCGACAGCTATTACTACGTGACGGTTCCCGGCGCGGATTGGAGTGAGTCAAAGAGTGAGGAATGGTTGCGGTACCTGAATTACGCGACGCTCCAAGGCAC
>VBGO01000221.1 GCA_005882525.1 Chloroflexota bacterium | reverse complement strand
CGAGCGGCACGCCGCATCGCCGACCCGACAACTCTTCTGGACCTACAGCACCGGCGAAGGCTTTGCTCACTACGTCGAAGAGATGATGCTGGAGGCGGGATACTCGACCGACCCCACGCAGCACCTGGCCCAGCGGCTCGAGGCGTTGTTGCGCGACTGCCGATTCATGGTTGCGCTCGGGCTGCATTGCCACGGGATGACGATGCCCGAGGCGATTCGGCTATTCGAATCGAACGGGTTCATGACCGAGCTCCCCGCCACCCGTGAGGCGACGCGCGGGGCCTGGGACCCGATGTACCTCAACTACACGCTCGGCAAGCTCCTGATCCTCGAGCTTCGCCAGGACCTGCAGCGCCGTCCCGGCTACTCGCTGAAGCGGTTCCACGATGCTTTTCTCGGCTGCGGGACGCTGCCCATCCCGTTGATCCGCGAGCTGATCACCTAGCGCCGCCGCACACTAATAGCCATCGGCGTCATGAACCTCCTTACCGCGATCGGCGTCATGAACCCCATCACCTCCATCAGCAGGTTGAGCGGTTACCTGCTGATCGCCGTCATCGCCGGGCTCGTCTTTATCGAGGAGAGCGGCATCCCGGTCCCGTTCGCTCCCGGCGACCTGCTGTTGATGATTGCGGGGATCGCCATCGCCAGCGACACCGTGGAACCGTTCCCCATGGTGGCCGCCCTGCTCCTGGCCACCATCCTCGGCGCGATGGTGGGACGGGAAGTCTTCGCCGCCGTCGGCCGGCCGGCGCTGATGAGAGCGGCGGAGGCGTTGCGTTTCCGGCCCGCGCTGGAGCGCGCCACCCACCTGCTGCGCCGCGGCGGCGCGCCGGCCGTGTTCATCGGCCGCCTGATTCCCGGGCTTCGCATCCACACCACCCAGGTGGCGGGCGTCAGCAAGATGCCCCGCCTGACGTTTGCCGCCGGGCTCATCCCGTCGGTCTTCGTGTACATCGGGTTTTTCGTCGGACTGGGCGCGCTGGTCGGCCAGCCGGCGGTCCGGCTGTTCCACCGGGCCGAGCATCGGTTCTTCGTGATCGCGGTCTCGGGGCTGGCGACGCTGGCCGTGGTCCTCTCCGTACGCTGGCTCGCCCGGCGGGGGGCGCTCAGCGTCCTGGAGCCGATCGTCCTGGGCGTGCGCCGCGAGATGGCGGACTCCCTCGAAGCCGCCCTCTTCTGGCGCGGGGGGAACGAGGCGAGCTGGCGCCAGTACCCCATCGTCCGCCGTCTCTGGGCCGGCCTGATCGACATGGCGATCGTCTTTGGTGCGACCATCTTGATCCTGACAGCGGTCTCGGGAATGGATAGGACCGAGATCGTGCTCGACCCGGAAGGGATCCTGCTGCTGGCCGCCGTCGCGCTGCTCTACCGCATCCCATCTGAAGCCCGAACCGGCCAGACGATCGGCAAGACCCTGATGGGGATCTCGGTCTACGGACCGAACGGTGGCGTCCCCGGTTGGTGGCGGGCGGCGGTCCGAAACGCGGTCGGCGTCCTGCTTCCCCTCTGGCCGGTCGATATCGTCCTGCTGCTGCGCAACGGCCAACGGCAACGCCTCGGCGATCTCCTGACCAGGACGTCCGTTCGCCGGGTCGCTCACTGACCGCGGTTCTGCTCGCCATTGCCGCCAGCCTGTCCTGGGGCGTGGGCGACTTCATCGGAGGCCTTAAGACTCGGCGCCTGGGCGCCTTCGCGGTCCTATTCGTCTCGCAGCCGCCAACGTTGGGGCTGATCGGCGCCGTGGTCATCATGCGCGGCGTTCCCTTTACGCCGGGACCATGGATGGCTGCCGGCGTGCTGGCGGGCCTGGTCGGGCTTATCGGGCTGGCCGCCATCTACCGCGGGATGGCGATCGGCGTGGTCAGCGTCGTGTCCACCATCGCCGCCACCGGACCCATCGTCCCAATCCTGGTCGGCCTGGTCACCGGTGAACGACCCAGCGTGCTGCAGCTGGCCGGCATCGCGATGGCCCTCGCCGGCATCGCGATGCTGGCCTTCGATCGACGCCCAAGCGAACCCGGGCGGCGGCTGATCCCCGGCGTTGGCCTGGCGCTGCTGGCCGCGCTGGCCTTCGGCGTGTTCCTGGTGGCGATTCGCTATGCCAGCCGGCCGGACCCGCTGTGGGGCGTGCTCGCGACCCGAACCGGGAGTGTGGGCGCGCTGCTCGTGCTCGGGCTGCTGTTTCGATCGCGCGTCAGGGTTACTCGCGTCGACCTGCCCCCACTCGTTGCCGTGGGCGTCCTCGATGTCGCCGCCGACGTCTTCTTCGCCGTTGCAGCCACGATCGGCCTATTGAGCATCGTGTCGATTCTCTCGT
>VBGO01000492.1:1589-2630 GCA_005882525.1 Chloroflexota bacterium | reverse complement strand
GGCCGTCGTACACCGAGTTGACGACGAGGGCGTCGAAGTTGCGCATCGCGGCCATCGCCTTGCGCACGCTCTCGCCCAGCTCAAGCCGGATCGGCTGCCAACCCTGCGCTCCGTACTGGGCGTTGATGCGCAGCACTGTCTGCCGCACCTTGCGCACATAGTTCCGATAGACGGCGACGTCCTGACGCGACGGCTGCAAGAACGCCCAGAACTGCACCCGGCCCTTCAGCTCGGGATGGTGCGCGAGCAGCTTCTCGTAGGCGAGAAAGCCGCGGATGATGTTCTTCGAGGGGTCTGTACGGTCGATGCGCACGATGAGGTGCTGGGGCCGCCAGTCGCGCAGCTTTCTCTCCTCCACCATGACGCCGTGCGAGTAGGAGAGCCGCGTCGTGCCCGCCACGTCGATGGAGATCGGATAGGCCCGCGCATAGACGACGCGCCCGTCCACCAGCACCGCCTTCTCACGCTCGTCCACCGCCAGGCCTGCGTTCTCTTCGCAAGTCATCAAGAAGTTGCGTACGTCGAGACTCGTCTGGAACCCGACGATGTCGGAGCCGAGCAGGCCGAAGAGGATGGCGTCGCGCATCTCGCGCGGCAGGACCTTCCAGTACTGCGGCGTCGGCCACGGGATGTGGACGAAGTGCTGGATGATCGCGCCATGCAGCTGCTCGCGCACGAGCTTCGGCACCAGGTAGAGCTGGTAATCGTGGACCATCACCAGCGGCCTCCCGGGCAGCCCCCGCGCCACCTCGACCACTTTGCGTGCGACCTGCTTGTTGACCTCTAGGTAGCCGTTCTTCCACGCGCGGTGGATGCGGCCGTTGATGACCGGCTGGTGCGCGAGGTCCCAGAGATAGTGCTGGACGAACCACAACACCGGGTTTGAGATGACCGAGTAGTACTGCTCGTACTGCTCGGGCGTGGGGGTCGCGTAGTGCAATCGGGTTTCGCCCCGGATGAGGGGCGCTTGCCACGTCGTGCCGCGCTCCTCGATGAGCGCACGCTCGGCGTCGTTGCGAGCGCACGCCACCCAGTCGGCCG
>VBGO01000492.1:0-1574 GCA_005882525.1 Chloroflexota bacterium | reverse complement strand
CCGTCCGGTCGCGGTTCGTGGGGCGCCCGGTTGGCGACCACGATGGTCGAGCTGTGGGGCAGCGTGCGGGTCACGTAGGTGCGCAGCGATGTGCCGGGCCGGCGGCGTTCGACGCTGTCCAGGAAAGGAGGGTCGGGATTTCTCATGGCCAGCATCAGCTCGGGGATGGTTGCGGTCCCGCTGCGGGCGGGCTGGCGGCCGGCGATGGCGGTGCCGACGGTGACGGCGACGGCGACGCCGATGCTGAGGCTGAAGGAAGGATCGACGGCAGCACCGACGGCAGGGCCGAAGGGCTTCCGCTCGGCGAAGGACTGGGCGACGCGGACGCACTTGGCGTCGCGGTGCACGCGCCCTGGAGGAATGGATCCTGCGCGTCCCCGGCGCAACCCTGCACGACTCCCGGCGGACGCTGGTACCACGCACGCATGCTCGTCGGCAGCCCGTTGACGAAGCGCTTCATGATCGTGAGCCCGACGTTTTCGCCATACGCGCGGATCAGTCCACCTCCACCGTTGGGCGCCGTGTTGCCGATCCACACCCCCACCACGATGTCGGGGTTGTAGGCCAGGATCCAGGAGTCCGGGATTCCACCCTTGCCGTTGTCGCTGGTCCCGGTCTTGCTCGCCATCTGGCGGTTCCAGCCGAAGCCCCAGGTGTACTGGTAGTTCTTCAGCACGTCCGTCATCAGGAAGGCTTCGGCTGGCGTGAGGACCGTCGTGCTGGTCGGGTTCTCGTACTTGAAGACGGTATGTCCACTCGAGTCCTGCACCTCGTTGATCACGCGGAGGTCGACGCGCTGGCCCATGTTCGCGAACGTCTGGTATCCCTGGACGTGCTCGTACATGGTCACCGCGCTGGCGCCGATTGCGGTCGAGAGATATGGCTCGAGCTTACTTTTGATCCCCATGTCCGACCTGCACCGCGGGGATGTTGCGCGAGTAGAGGATCGCCGTGCTGGCCTTGATGTCGCCCATGCCGCCGTTGTCAAAGTCGCGCGGCATGTAGCCGTTGAAATTGGTCAGCCGGTCGTGGAGGATCGTGGCCCATGTGATCTTGTGGTCGCGCAGGGCCGCTTCGTACACATACGGCTTGAAAGACGATCCCGGCTGGCGCGGCGAGAGCACGACGTCGAACTGGCCCCCGATCGCGTCGTTGCCGTAATCGGCCGACCCGACCCAGGCCCGTACCTCGCCGGTCTTCGGATCGGCGGCCAGGAGCGAGGAGTTGTTGACGTTGAAGCGGCTGAGGTCTTGCACGCCGTTGGCGACAGCCGCAGCGGCAACCTGCTGCAGGTCCAGGTCGAGCGTGGTACGCACGACGATGCCACCCTGCTGCACCGCGGCGGAGCCGAAGAGCTTTTCCAGGTCGACGAGCACGTGGTCGACGAAATGGGGCGCTTTGCTCTGACGCGCGGTCGACTGGATTTGGAGCTCTGACTTGACGTCCTCGCCGGCTGCCTTGTCGGCCTGCTCCGAGGTCAGGGCGCCCGTCGACACCATGCCCGAGAGGACATAGAGCTGGCGCTGGTGTGCGAGGTCGTAGTGGACCTTCGGGTCGTACGCCGCTGGAGCCTG
>VBGO01000207.1 GCA_005882525.1 Chloroflexota bacterium | reverse complement strand
CGTAGGAGGTGTGTTCGTGCCGACATACATGGACGTACACGAGGGAATGCACGTTACGCCGCAGCAGCTCAAGGAGGCCCATCAGCTAGACGTCGACGCCCAAAAGGGAACGGGTGTCGAATACGTGCGGTACTGGCTGGACTCCAAGGCCGGGAAGGTCTTCTGCCTCGCGAAGGGCCCGAACAAGGAGGCCGTCGCCGCCGTGCATAAGAAGGCGGGACATCCCGCGAACGAGCTCTACGAGGTGACCGAGGGCCAGTAGGTCGATCTCAGGTGGGGACGTCGCCCAACGCGATGTCTCCACCTTCTCGTCCCAGGACGGTGTAACGACCAGGCCTCCTGACTGCCCCGATGCAACTGGCGCCGCGGCTGGCGCGTCATACAGTTAGCACCAGAGCGCTGCCCGGCAGAAAGGAGCCCGCACATCGTCCACCACGAGCTTGCCGCTGACATGCCGGCCGATCAATTGAGCCGGGCGCGCCAGGCGGCGGATCGCGGCGGGTTTGACGCCCTGATCACACCCCTGGTCGAACCCGCCTACCGGCTGGCGTTCGCGATGCTCCGCCAGCGGATGCCGGCCGAGGATGCCGTCCAGGAAGCCACCCTCAAAGCCTGGAACAAGTTCGCGAGCTTCCGCAACGAGCGCGGTGGCTTCCGGGCCTGGTTCCTGACGATCGTCGCCAATGAGTGTCGCTCTCTTCAGCGGGGGCGGTGGTGGTCGGTCCTCCGATTCGATGAGGTTCGCCCACCACAGGAGAGCGGCGAAGCGGCGATGACGGCCTCGGACCTGCGACAGACGATCGCCCGCCTATCCCGATCCGACCGGCTGCTGCTTTACCTCTTTTACTGGCTCGATTTCCCGCTCGAGGAAGTCGCCGCGGTCGCCGGTCTATCGACCGCCGCGGCGCGGGCACGGCTGTATCGGGCCGTCGGGCGCCTTCGACTCCAGTTCGATCCCAGCAAGGAGACCTCAACATGAAACCCTCGACGCGATCCGCGATCCGCAACGATATCCTCGCCGATTACGAGACGCCCAGCCCGGACCTCGCCGTCCGGGTACTCGGTGCGATCCCAACCAGCCCGCCCAGCCCCGTCTCGCATCGCGGTCGGGTGGCGTTGCAAACCGCGGCCGTCGTGATGGTGGCGCTGGTCATCGGCGTCACGATGATCGGCGTGCGCGTCGCCCGCGGCGAGCTGGCGCTGCCCGCGGGTTTGCCCTTCGGCGTCGGCGGGCTGCACCCGCCGGCGGCGAGCTACTCGATCGTCGACGCGCAATACCTATCGGCCGATACGGCGTGGATCATCGCCCAGCTGCACGTGCACAACGGGCCGACGGTCCTGATGAAGACGACCGATGGCGGGAAGACCTGGCATGAGCAATTCCGCATGCCGGATGGTTCGGGCCTCGGGTCGTTCCGCTTCTGGAACACCAAGGATGGTGAGCTGGCTGTACTGGTACCGTCGACGCTGCCGCCGAGCAAGACTCCGGGGGCTCCCGGCTCGTCCAATATGACGGCCCGCACCTACCGGACCCAGGACGGCGGCGCCCACTGGCAGCTGCTCGATCGGCCTGTCGATTGGCAGAACCCGACACTGGCGGGAGGATTCTTCCTGACGCAGCAGGAGGGTTGGCGGATTTCTGGTCGTGACCTCGGACCGATCATCGTCCAGCACACGACCGATGGGGGCGACCACTGGACGACCGTCGGGAACGTGCCGGCCGGAGCCAGCCTCGGCAGCAACCTGACGTTCAGCGATCGGCAGACAGGATGGCTGACGGCGAATGCGTCCAAGAGTTACGCGTGGGACGCGAACGGGACACCCATCCCGTACACACCTCCGACCGCCTTGCTGTGGGTGACGCGCGACGGCGGGCAGACCTGGACGCCAGGCGAACTCCCGCTGCCAGCCGAGGCGGCAGCCAACAACGTGCGGCTGGAGGCACCAATCTTCTTCGGGAAAGACGGACTCCTGGAGTTCGAAGTCACCGGGCCGCCGCCGACCTTCCAGCTCGATCCGTCGCAGCCGCCGGCGACAAAGGGCTGGATGCACAGTTACATCCTGCAGTCGCACGACGGTGGCCGTAACTGGGGGCAGCTCGAGCAGACCCCGGGCGGCCTCCAGCAGGGCGGCGCGCTGTTCTTTGACGCTCGCCACTGGCTGCTGTCGCAGGGACCGGATCTCACCGAGACGCTCGACGCCGGCAAGTCGTGGACCACCCGTCAGGTTCTGGCGAGCGGGCTCTCGTTCAGCCTCGCGCCCTGGAACTACATCGACGGGAAGACGATCTGGTCGCAGGTCGGGGCGGATCGGCTGGTGCGCTCGACGGACGGCGGCGCCCACTGGACGGCAGTGACGCCACCCACGATCAAGTAGGGCGCAGGGCTAAGCGGCGACGACGGTGTCTTCCTCGGCGGCCCGCTGCCGTCCACGCAACGGCACATCGTCGAGGAAGACAGAAACGATCAGCGCCAGGATCAAGACCAGCGCGGCGTAGAGGAAGATCTCGTGCAGCGTGGCAGCCAGGCCAGCGCGGATCGCGTGCAGCACCTGGTCGAAGATGGCGGCGCCCTGCGATCCGAAAGCGCTCGCCTGGGCCCGGCGCGCCGCGATCTGCAGCGGGTCGAACAGGGTCTGTGGATTGGTCCCACCGCTGGTAACCAGCTGCGCCGCCTGAGCGGGGAGATGGAGATTGGCAACCTGGTCTCGGATGTGTACGGGTAGGCGCTGGCTCAGCACTGAGCCCAGCACGGCGGTGCCGATCGTGCCACCGATCTGCCGCCAGAACTGGACCTGGCTCGAGGCGACGCCGAGAAAGTTACGCGGGAGGGCGCTCTGCACCGCCGTGAGGTAGAGCGGGAAGGTTGTGCCGAGGCCGGCGCCCACGATCACGATGTCGCGGACGACTTCGAGCCGCGAGGTCGTCACGGTGACCTGCGAGAGGAGCCAGAGGCCGACCAGCATGACGGCGATGCCGGCTGTCCCCAGGAAACGGTAGAACCGGATACGCACCATCAGCTGGCCCACGAGCGTGCTCGCCACGATCAGGCCCAGCATCATCGGCGTCAGCAGCTGGCCGGAGTTCGTCGCCGTGATACCAAGAACGCCCTGGTAGATCAACGGGACGAAGACGATCGTGCCGAACATGCCAAACCCCGTGAGGAACCCGACGATCATTGAGACGCTGAATGTGGAGTTTTTGAAGAGGCCGAAGGGCACGATCGGATGGTCCGTGCGCGTCTCGAAGATGAAGAAGGCGATCAGTAGGACCGTGGCAACCCCGAGCAGGCCCAGGACCTCCGGGGACGTCCAGGCGTGGTCTCGAGTGATCGAGAGCGCAACCATGAGCGGCACCAGGCCGGCGATCAGCATCCCGGCGCCCGGGAAATCGATGTCGCGGATCGAAGCGGATGAGCGCACGAAGGGCATGGTGGCGAGCACGAGCAAGACGGCAACCAGGCCGACCGGCAGGTTGACATAGAAGACCCAGCGCCAGCCCCAGGTGTCGGTGATGTAGCCACCCGCCGTCGGGCCGACGATGGACGAGAGGCCGAAGACGCCGCCGAACAGCCCTGCCAGCCGGGCCCGTTGCGATGGGGGAAACAGATCACCGATCACGGCGAAGACGGTGGCGAACAGCATACCGCCGAAGATGCCCTGGACAGTCCGGAAGGCGACCAACTCGAGCATGCCGTGGGATTGTCCACAGAGCGCCGAGGCGACCACGAACCCGATCATGCCGGTGAGCAGAAACGGCTTGCGGCCGAAGAGATCGCCCAGCTTGCCTGCGATCGGCACCATGATGGTCGACGCGACCAGATAGGCGGTAATGACCCATGAGTAATAGCTGAGTCCGTTGAGCTCGGCCACGATCCGTGGCATGGCTGTGCCAACGATCGTCTGGTCGAGGGCGGCAAGCAGGAGCGCCAGCATGGTGCCACCGACGACGACGATCGTTCGCCAGCGGGTCAGACCCTCGGTGAGGTGACCGCCCGCGTCGGCGGGATTATTCGCTGGCCGTTGCAGGTTGTTTCTCAAGCGCTCCTTCTCTCCCCCACCGTGGCACCGGTCATGTTTTCGATCAGTCGTAGGCACGCGTGGCGGAGTTGCTCCAGCTCCTCGACCGAGAGACCGGTGGCGAGCTTGAGCTGCCACTCCAACCCCTGGGCCCGCATCCCGCCGATCCGTTTCCCGCCCGCCACCGTCAGTTGGGCGTAGGTCAGCCGCCGGTCAGCTGGATCGTCAACGCGCTCGACCAGCC
>VBGO01000206.1 GCA_005882525.1 Chloroflexota bacterium | reverse complement strand
ATTGGAGGCGGTGTCGCGCGGCATCCGCGAGGGCTGGATACGGATTCCGCAGGAGCCCGCCGCCTGACGCCTGCGTAGCGGAACCGGCCATTCGGCGCTTCGGCCGGCGCGGACCCCGCCCTAGGATGAGGCTGGTGAAGAATCTCAAGGCCGGCCAGGCCCAAACCGAGAATGCCCTCATCCTCATGCTGGTCGGCATCACGGTGATCGGCGCCCTGACCTTGCTCGGGCTATCGGTCCACGAGACGTGGCACACCGTCATCGCGGCGATGCCGCGTTAAACCTGCCAGGGGCGTTCATGAACGGGCCGACTCGCTCCGGCCCCTTCTTTTTTAACGGCCAAGCTGTGCCTCAGGCTCACGAGCCGACCCTATACTGGGGGCGAACCGCACCATTGGGGCGTCGCCAAGTGGTAAGGCAGCGGACTTTGGATCCGCCATTCCCAGGTTCGAATCCTGGCGCCCCAGCCATCGCCCACCCCTCAGTCGCGTGGAAATCCTAATAAGTTGGCAAGAATTCCGCGATAGAGTCGCATAGTGTGAGGCCAAAGATTCTCGTCGAAAGCGGGCTCGCACTCGCTGCTGGCCTGGTGGCTGCCGAGCTGCCGTACGACCCGGTGCGCCTTTGGTGGAGAACGCCGCAAGGCCCCGAGGCCGCCGTCGTAGCCTTCGGACTGTTGGTGCCCGCGGTCATTGTCGGAGGACTATGGGCCGACGGGACGCCGGTGCGGCTGGTGCGACGAGGCCTCGTGGTGCTGGCACTGTTGGCCCTCGTCGCCGGCACAGGGTTCCTGGCGGTTGCCTGGCTGGTCATCGGAACGGGACACACTGGCCGGCCATCCGGACTGGGTGCATTCACAGGCTCGTATCCATTTGCTCGGGCAATCAGCTTGCTTAAGTTTTGGCCCCCCACCGTTTTCGCGGTCTGGGTACTCGGAACCATGGCCTTGCTTGCGAGGCGACGATTCCCTGCGGCCATTGTCTATACCGTGTCTGCTTTTGGGGTCCTCGGGATCACCTATGCGATCATCGAGGCCCCCGCCTACACACCACAGTTTGCGCCGGTCAACTTTCTGACTTCCCCCGCGTGGTTTGATGCCCTCTTCTTTCTGGCGATCGACGCAGCCGTGATCTACCTGGGCTGGACCCGACTTTTCAGGATCGACTTCGTTCAGCCTGTGTCGCGGAGTGCGACGTAGCCCAGACGGCCAACTGACCGAAGGTGGTGGCATTCTCCCGCCACGGCGTGCTACGCCGGTAACCGTCCTTAAATATCCGCCTAGCCGTTGTACTTGTAGGAGCGGGTGTCTGGAAAGCCTTGTGAAGTCGAGTCGACCACATGTTCGACCGCATCGGTTTGTCGGTAGCGAGATTCATCTGGCGGGGAGGGTACGGGGCAAAAGATCGTTCAATGACGAGTCGATCGCCTTGTCGAGGTCAGGGAGCAGAGTTGCCAATCCCGACCAGTTGACCCAGCCATCGCCTTCAGCATAAGTCCTAGTCAAGTAGTCGTAACGGCTTGGCGACCCCAGCCGTTCTTAGCCTTGTGAAGCGGCTGCTCCTCGTCGGACTGGTCGTGGTTTCGGCCTGTGGCCCGGCCGCCAGTCCATCCGCGTCTTCCTCATCAGCCACTGCTACGGCCAGCGCGGGCAACTCGCCCGCAGGTCTCGCGTGCCGACTGCCGCTTGCGGATTTCGAGTACTCAGCGGACCACTCGACCTGGACGCTAAAGGCGGGCTTTGTCACATTGCCCGGGGCCGGTCTAACAATCGATCCAAACGGTGCTTTCGAGGCTATGACGGCCAACGGATTTGTGAAGGTGAAATCGGTGGTTAAGCCCTATCTCTACGGAGGTCCAGGGGTCGCCACCTTCACACGTCGTTATGGCCGGTGGCTACCCGCCAGCGTCGCGGCCGTCTCGCCGGACAGCTCCCACTACTCCTACTCCGAGCCCTACAACGACGCGAACGGCCCGCGCAGCAGGATTCACCTCGTGGACGTTGCTACCGCGGCGGACCGGGTTGTCTTCGACCAGGGTTTCTATGCGGTAATCGGCTACGAGCCGGAGGGCATTTACCTATTTGCAGTTGGCTACGCCGACGCACCAAATTCGGGTCTGTGGCGGCTTGACCCCCAGGCTCGATCGGTGCGTCAGATCGCTTCGCAGAATCTCACCGTTGACTACGTCGGCGGAGGCGCCGCCTGGTACAGCGATTTAGGGCCCGGGGACCAGCCTCCCTCGAGCTTGACCAACCCGATGGCTCGGGCCTTCTTCAAGGACCGCGTTCTACGCATTGATCTAAAGAGTGGCGTCGTGTCGCCATGGTTTCGGCGGCCGGGAAAGGAGGTCCACGCGATTGGTGTCGACGGCGTCGGGCATCCGATCGTGACCGGGAGCTCGCCCACTGACGCTGGGACGTCAACCGCAGAAGAGCTCTGGCTAGTTACCGGTCCCGATCAGGGAAAGCAGATCTATGGTGGGCCCGGTTCGAATTCTCCTGATTTTGTGGGATTTGGTACTCTGCTGGCCGATAGCCACGGACTCTGGTTTGGGAGCAAGAAGGGAGTCTTCCTGTATACGCCCGACGGAACACTTCAGAAGGTTTCCACGGCAGTCGGGGAGGTAGCCGGCCGCTGTTCGTGAGTCAACAGGTCGTACCGATGAGTCCGGAGAAGCCGATCAAGCTTTAGGGCGGCTTGCCTTCTGGCCGCGGCGGCCAGCCTTTTTATCTCTGAAGGCCGAGGGCGGCTTGGGCGTTCGTTGCCTGGCGCACGAACAGCCGCGTCCGGGATACCGGGCTCGTAACCACCACAACGCAACGGCCGCGCTGTGAGTTGGCTCAGGGAGCGTCATAGCCGGGGACCGGCCCCAGAATGTTGACCCGGCTCCAGGTGTGACCGTCGGTGGTGCGAAAGAGACCCCCGCTGCTGCGGGCCCAACCATGCCGGACGTCGACGAAGATCACCTGCTCCGCGCCGCCGGCGTTGCCGCCAAACTGCCCCGGCACGGCGGACGGGGCCCAGTTGATGCCGCCGTCGTGCGTTTCGTAGAGATTCTCGCGGCCCAGCGACATCCAGCCGTCGAGGGGCGTCGGCATGGCGATGTCGTTCGGGTAGCCGGTCTGCGGAATCCTGCCAACCGGGCCCGAGCCAGACGCGAACCCGGCTGAGCGGCTCTTGAGCTTCCAGTGTGATCCGCCATCAGTCGAACTCCAGGCAGCCTTTGGCCCCCAGCCACCTCCAACGGCCTCCCAGCAGACATCGATCAGGTTGCCGGACGGGGAGGAGCCGAGCTGCTGACTGGCACGCGCACATGGTGACTGAACGTGCGCCCAGGATCGGCCGTCGGACGTAACGGCAAGATAGCCCGGCTGCTCGGCCGAAGGTCCGTACAGAAGCAGGCGCGATCCTGCGACAAGCGCCTGGGTTCCCGGGTCCGCGGGCAGGCCGCCGACCGGCTGGAGCGGGTCTCCGGCCGGAGACACTCGCCAGAGCGTCGCGGCACACGGCGTCTCGGCCGAGCAATTCATGACGGCCCAGACCGAGGCGTCGAAGGTGACCACATCCGTGACGAGGTTGCCGGCCGGAACGCTGACCATCGTCCAGGTGCCGCCACCATCCACGGTGTGGGCGAGGAAGGGACTGAACAGCCATCCATCGGTTAACGATGTGAAGCGGATGGCCGCGGTGCTCGGCCATGGGTCCTGGCCGGCCGGCATCGGCCGTTGAGGAGGCGCTGCGAGTTCGGTCCAGGTCGCTCCACCGTCGCTCGTCTCCGCGACGCCGGGTCGACAGTTGCCCTGCGCATCGCAGGCATGACCAACCACCCACCCGTGCCGGTCATCGAGGAAGCTGGCCGATGCCGGCTGAAGGTAGGCGATGGCACCGAGCGCGGTGGTGGTCGGTCCAGGCGTGGCGGACGGGCGGGGTTTGGCGGCCGCCGACGCGTTTGGTCCACACGCCGCGATGAGCACGGCTATCATGGCGAGGCCGGTCGCTCGCACGGGTCGTCCCATTGCGGCCATGCCAGAACCCTCTTCCGTAGAACGTCGATCGCGGCTAGAGGTTTCGCTGCAGTAACCGGCTCAAAGGGATGATCAACGGACGGATCGGGCCGCTGAAGGCCCGCCTGCTTGGACTCAGCTTCCTGATGCTCTTCGTCGAGCTCGCGCTCATTCGTTGGAGCGGCTCCAACATCCTGTACCTCTCGTACTTCTCGAACTTCATCCTCCTGGCGAGCTTTCTCGGCATCGGGCTGGGGTTCCTGCGAGCCGACGCCCGCCGCAACCTCTTTGCCTTTGCTCCGATCGGCCTGACCGCGCTCGTCGCCTTCGTGCGGCTCTTTCCTGTGGAGATCGATCGATCGGGCACCGAACTCATCTTTTTTGGCGCGCTCGGCACACAGAGCGGGTTGCCGCCCTGGCTCACGCTTCCGGTTCTCTTCCTGGGTGTCGCCGGGGTGATGATGCTCATCGGCGAGGGCGTGGCGCGAACCTTCCGACGGTTTCCGCCGCTGGATGCCTACCGCCTCGACATCCTCGGCAGCCTGGCCGGCATCATCGCCTTTTCAGCGCTGTCCTTCCTCGGAGCCCCACCCGTTGTCTGGGGCGTAGTCGTTGCCGCCGCCCTGGTTCTGCTTGTCGATCGGCACCGCCGCGTCTGGCAACTGCCGGTGCTGGCCATCATGCTCGTCCTGCTCGGCCTGGAGTCGCTGGTGTCGACCGATAGCTGGTCCCCCTATTACAAGATTCGGCTGATCAGGCAGCCGTCGGGCGCCGTGACGCTGTTCGTGAATGGGATTCCGCATCAGACGATGGAGCCGGCGCAGCGTCGACTCGAGACCGTGTCCGTGTACGGTCTCGTCTATCAGCGAGTGCGCT
>VBGO01000200.1 GCA_005882525.1 Chloroflexota bacterium | reverse complement strand
TCGCTTCCGTCACGATCGTGACCCCCACCGGAAGGCCGTTCGCGATCGACTTCGAGAGGCAAAGGATGTCGGGGACGATCCCGTCGCGCGTAAAGGCGAGCGGGGTGCCCGTCCGAAAGCCGGTCTGGATCTCGTCGCAGATCATCAGCGCGCCGTGCGCGGTACAGAGCTCCCGGATGCCCTTGAGATACCCATCGGCGGGCACACGAATCCCGCCTTCGCCCTGAATCGGCTCGATGATGATGGCGGCGACCGAATCGTTCATCACCTCGGCCATCGCCCGAAGGTTGTCGAAGGGGACGTGCCGGACGCCCTCGAGCATCGGCATGAACGGGTCGCGGTACTTCGCCTCGGACGTGGTCGATAGCGCCCCGAAGGTGCGCCCGTGATAGGCACGATGGGTCGCGATGATGCCGGTGCGGCCAGTCGCGACTCGCGTGTATTTCAGGGCTGCCTCGACCGCTTCCGCCCCCGAGTTTGCGAACGACATACGGCTCAGCGCGGGAGGTAGGAAGCCGGCGAGCGCATCGAGAAACTCCTGGCGGGCCGGCGTATCGAACGCCTGATGCGCGTTCGTGAGCAGCGCGGCCTGCCGGTCGATGGCGGCGTTGACCGCCGGATGAGCGTGGCCGAGAAGATTGACGCCGTAGTTCGTCATCAAGTCGAGATACCGTCGATCCCGGTCGTCCCAGACGTATGAACCTTCGCCCCGGGCCAGGCTGATGCCGCGGTCCGCATGCAGCGGAATGGGGCTGAGCCGGGCGTGCGTAGTCGTCAGGTCGTGACCCATGTCCCGGCTCCCTCAAAGGCCCGCGTCAGGGGATGCTCACCGCGACCGTCGAGCAGACCGACGGCCTTAATGGCGCGACGAATTGCTTGCGCTGCCGCGAGCAGCTTCACCCGGCCGCGTCCCTTGCCATACTCCGCGACGCGGTCGACCTCATCCAGGTGAATCACGGGAATCACGCTACGCTCGTCGCTGACGTCGCGCATGAATCCCGGGGTGTCGGCAAAGATCAACAAGCGCTCAGCCTGAAGAGCCGTGGCGATCTCCATCGCCAGCCGGTCGCCGTCGACGTTGATTGCGACGCCCTCGTGACTGATCGCCGGCGGGGTTACGACGGGCAGGAAGCCGTGGTCGAGCAGCAAGCGCAACAGTTTCGGTTCGATCTTCTCGATGCTGCCGCTGTGGTCGCCGTGCAGCATTTTGATTTTGTCGCCTTCCTTGATCCGCAGATCCGGCTTGCGGCGGCCGATCGCGATACCGCCGTCCATCGCGGTCAGGCCGACTGCGTTCGAGCCGAGGGCCCGCAGCCGCTCCACGATTCGCTTGTTCTGCTTGCCCGCGTAGGCCATCAGGAAATGATCCATGGTGGTCGCATCGGTGAAGCGGCTGACCTCGCCCCGCTCGGAGGTCACCATCCGCGGTGGATGCCCGAGGCTGGTGGAAAGCTCATTGAGTTCTTTGTTGGCGCCATGGACGAGAACGAGGGGCTCCCGGCAGCCGGCGACGTCAGTGAGTAGGGGATCGAGGTCTCGCAAGCTCCCGCCAATCTTGATGACGAGCACGTTCAGATCGGATAGAGGCCCGGGAAGTCGAGCCCGGTCTTCTCGTCCCAGCCAAAGCGAACATTCATCGCCTGGACGGCCTGCCCGGCAGCGCCCTTCATCAGGTTGTCGAGCGCGCTCATCACCACCACGCGGCGCGAATGTGGATCCCGTTCGAAGCCGACGTCGCAGTAGTTGGTCCCCGAGAGGATCTTCGGGTTGGGGTAGCGGTGGATCCCTTGCGACTCCTTAACGATTCGCATGAACGGCTCGTCCGCGTAGGCGGCGCGATAGATCTTCCACAGCGCCTTCTCGTCCAGGTCGTCGTTGAGAAAGACGTGGGCAGTCATCAGGATGCCGCGGACCGCCTCGACCGCGGTCGCCGAGAACGCGATGCTGGGACCGTGGCCGTTGGGTGAACTAAGGTCGAGTTCCTGGATGATCTCGGCCGTATGGCGATGCGAGGTTGGAGCGAACGATCGCATCTCACCGCTGCGGTGCGGATGATGCGAGGCCGGCCCGGCCTCCGCGCCACCGGCGGACGAGCCGGTCTTGCCTTCGATCACGATCGGCATCGAGGGATCGACGACGCCGGCACGGGTCAGCGGATACAGCGCGAGGATGGCGGAGGTGGCCAGGCAGCCGCCGGCCGCGAGCCGATTTGCGGTACGGATTTCGTCCCGGTGCAGCTCGGGCAGCGCGTAGATGAAGTCGCCGAGCAGGCTCGGCTGGGGATGTTCCCACCCGTACCAGGTCGGATACTGGCTCTGGTCACGGAGCCGGAAGTCCGCGGAAAGGTCGACGATGGTTGGGGCCAGCGATTGCAGCTGCCCGATCTCGCGGCTGGTCTGGCCGTGCGGCAACGCGAGGAACAGCACGTCAACCGGCTGCAGGGAGGCGCGCGGTTGGAACTTCAGGTCGGTGCGACGGCGCAGGTGCGGGTGCACGCTGTGCACGAACTTCCCACCCAAACGCTCGGAGCTCACCTGCGTCACCTCGACCTCGGGGTGCGACAGCAGGAGCCGGAGCAGCTCACCACCGGCGTAGCCGGCGCCGCCGACGACCGCTGCTTTTTTCATCGACCCGTTAGCCGGCGAGCTGGTTGAGGGCGGCGCTGAGGACATCGACCCCGCGCTCGAACTCGGCGAGATCGATCGCCTCGTTCGGCGTGTGATCGAGCTTAGAATCGCCCGGCCCGTAGGCGAGCGCCGGGCAGCCCCAGACCGGTGCCAGGATGTTCATGTCGGAGGTTCCGGTCTTCATTTTGAAGCGTGGCGTGCCGCCGCCGTCACGGATGCCCTTGAGGAAGGCACGCACCAGCGGCGTGTTCTTCTCGGCGCGAACAGCGGCGTCGGCGTACTCGAAGCGGAGTTCGGCGCCGTCCGACCAGGCCTCGAGGCGTTGCTGAAGCGCCGGGACGTCGAAATTCGGCGGTAGCCGAAAGCCAACCGTCATGGCAGCGGTATCGCGGAATCCGTCGTGGTCGGCATGGAATCTCAGGATGCGCGCGTCGAGCCGCTCGAAGCTGCCGGCATCATTGGTGTGCTCCGCGGCGTGGTCCTGCACCCGCCGGATGAAGCCGATCGCTTTATCGGCCGCGCTGTCGTTCGGTCCGGCGCCGTGACCCATGGGCTGCGACAGCCGGTAGCGCAACTTGAGGCTGCCCTTGTAGCCGACCGTCACCGCGTCCCATCCGCTCGGCTCAAGGACGATCAACTGGTCGGGCGGGCGCCGGGTGGTGAGGTACCGGGCCCCGCGCGAGCTGCCTTCTTCCTCGACGGCCCCGATCACCGTGAAGCGGTACGCCGCGCCGGCCGGTTGCCGGGTCACGGCGGTGATGGCCGCGGCCAGCGGTCCCTTGGCATCGACCGCGCCCCGGCCGAACAGACGGTCTCCCTCTCGGCGCACCGGAATGAAGCCGGGCACCGTATCGATGTGCCCGAGGAGCAGCACTTCCCGCGGTCCGCTCCCCCAGAAGGCGACGACGTTGCCGGCTTCGTCGCGGCGGGCGGCAAAGCCCATCGATCGCAACCTCGAGACCAGCCACTGACCCAGTTGCCGTTCCTGGGTCGACGGGCTCGGAATCGAGAGCATCTCCTCGAGCAGCTCGATACCGGACTCGGTGACGGGCTCGGTTTCGTTGCGCAGCGCGGTGATCACGCGGGCACCGCCTCCAGCTCACCGACCCGAAGGACGTGATCGACGATCCGGCCCGGGATGTCGATGCCGGTGGTCTCGATGCTGTTGCGGAACTCCATCGTGTAGTTGACTTCGCTGACGACCAGGCCGTCCGGATGCTCGAGCAGGTCGATCGCCAACACGCCGCCGCCGACGGCTCGGGCCGCGGCGCGGGAGAGGCGGTCGATCTCCGGTGTCA
>VBGO01000199.1 GCA_005882525.1 Chloroflexota bacterium | reverse complement strand
TACCGCACCGGGCTCCGCCGGAACCTTCATCGTCAGCATGACCGAAACCGCGGACGACGTCCTCGATGCGCTCTTCCTGGCCGGGGTCGCCGGGCTGCACGAGCTCGGGGTCGATCGACCGCGGAGTGAGGTTGATGTCGTCCCCCTCTTCGAACGGCTCGATGCGCTGCAGCAGGCCCCTACCGCCATCGACGCCCTCCTGAGCGATCCGGTCTACGTCCGGCAGCTTGACGGGCGAGGCGGCGTGCAGGAAGTGATGCTTGGCCACTCGGACAGCAATAAGGAGGTCGGCTACCTGTGCGCGGCCTGGGCGCTCTATCGGGCCCACGAGTCGATCGCGGCCGTCGTCGCCCGCCATGGACGCACGCTGCGCGTGTTTCACGGCCGCGGCGGGACAGTTGGACGGGGCGGAGGGCCGACGCATGAGGCGATCCTCGCCCAGCCGCCAGCGGCGCTCGAACCCAAGATCAAGATCACCGAGCAGGGCGAGGTGATCCATCGGAAATACGCCCGGCCTGAGACGGCGCGACAGAACTTGGGCCTGGTGCTGGGCGCCGTGCTGGAGAGCGCACTGATGCCGGTCGAAGGCCGCCAGCCCAACACGGAGTGGCGCGAGGCGATGGAGGTGATGGGGGAGGGCAGCCGCCGTCGTTATCGCCAGCTCGTGTATGAGGACCGGGGCTTCCAGGCCTACTTCCAGCAGGCGACGCCGATCGAAGAGATCGCTCAGCTCAACACCGGATCACGACCCGTGAGCCGCGGGGGAACGCTCGGCGTCGAAGACCTGCGGGCCATTCCCTGGGTCTTCGCCTGGATGCAGAACCGGCACCTCCTGCCGGCCTGGTACGGCGTCGGTTCCGCGCTCGACCAGTACGCCCATGGGCCACGCGGCCTCGACAATCTGCGTGAGATGTATCGGCACTGGGTCTTCTTTCGTTCGTTGATCGACAACCTGCAGATGGTGCTGGTCAAGGCGGACATGCGGATTGCCCGGCAATATGCGACGCTCGTCAGCGACGAGCAAGAGCGGGAACGAATCTTCACTGCCATCGAAGCGGAATTCCGGCGAACACACGATACCGTGCTGCAGATCACCGAGCAGCAGTCAGTGCTGGAGCAGCAACCGCAGCTGCTCGCCAGCTTGCGACTGCGAGATCCCTACATCGACCCGATGAGCTACTTTCAGGTCCGCCTGCTCCGGGAAATGCGCCGCCTCCCGCTGGATGATCCACAGCGTCCCGCCCACCTCCAGGCCGTGCTGCGGACCATCAACGGTATCGCGGCCGGTTTGCAGAATACCGGCTGAACCAGGTTTACGGCTCGGCCGGCGAGCGCCGCTTTCGGCTGCGGCGTTTTGGAGGAGCCGACAGCGGCAGCGCACGCGCGTAGGTACCGAGGACCTGAAGGAAGGTGGTGGCGTGCCGCGCCGCGCGCAGCGATGCCGCAACCGGCTTCTCGGATCGGCCGCCGTCCAGGTCGAGGTAGAAGAGGTACTCCCAGGGAGGGTCGCGGCGCGGTCGTGACTCGAGCTTGGTGAGGTTGACGCCCGTGTCCGCAAAGCAGGCGAGTAAGCGGAAGAGCGCGCCCGGCTCGTTGGCCACCGCGCAGACAACGGAGGTCTTCTTGCCGTAGCGAGGCCGCTTAATGCGCGGCGCCTTGGGCCGGCGGGGTCCCCGACGCGTGATGAGGAAGAAGCGTGTGATGTTCTCCTGCACCGTCTGGATCCGCTCCGCCAAGATTTCCAGCCCGTAGAGCTCGGCGGCTCGCCGCCCGGCAATCGCCGCCTGGTCCTTCCGACCATCCTGTTGGATCTGCTTCGCGGCCCCGGCCGTGTCATACGCCGGGATGGGCTCGAGATGCTCCCGGACGATGAAGGCCTCACATTGCGCCAGCGCCTGTGGATGCGACAGGACCCGCTTTATCGCGTCGCGCTTGGCACCGGGCAACGCCAGCAAGCAGTGGTCGACCTGCAATGCCACTTCGGCCACCACCAGGGCGCGGTACTCGAGCAACAGATCGTAGGTCTCGAGCACGCTGCCGCCCTGCGAGTTCTCGACGGGGACCAACGCGAAAGCGACCGACTGATCGGCAACCCGGTGAAAGGCGTGCCGCAGCGTCCGATAGGCCTGCGCCGTCGCTGCCGGGAACGTGGCGTGCAGCGCCTCTTCAGAGTAGGCGCCCGGTTCCCCCTGGTAGCCGATCGTGACCTCGCTCGCGATGCCCGCAACTCTATCGAAGTCGGCTTCGAAACCCTCCGACGACGCGGGTTTGACCTAGGCTTCTCCGCATGAGCCAGGTCAACGTGATCGTGATCCACGTGCGAGCGAAGCAAGCGGCGGAGTACGAGAAATTGTTCGTCGAGCGTCAGCTACCGCGGTGGCGCGACTACCAGAAACGGGGCAAGTTCGTCAGCGCCCGGTTCTTTCGCTCCCAGTTTGGCTCCGACGAGCGCAAAGCCGTCGTGAAATACGTCATCGTCGTCGAGGTGCCCAGCATGGCGGAGCACAACGAACACGACCAGGACCCTGAGTTCCAGGAATTCGATCGGCTGGCCGACGAATTTCAACCCGAGGGCCCGCTGGTCTTCGGCGGCGACCTGATCCACTCCGTCGGCTAGTCGAGGGCCTTAAGCCGCGGCCAGGCCGTGTCGAGCCGCATCAATGGGTCTCGGCAGACATAGATCGGGAGGCCGTACTCATAGTTGTGCAGGCCGTAGGCGTTGCCTACCGTGCCTACCTCCTGGATGTCGCCGAACAAGGCTGCCAGCCGCTCCCTCGAGTAGCCGATCGCGATCACGGTCGATGGCGCCATGCGCGCCGGCGCCCAGTAATAGTAGGTAAGGTGCGGCGACACGACCGTCGGCAGCCCGCGTCCATAAAGGTCGAGCGCGCCGGCCTCGCCGTAGTTGCCGGCGAGGATCATCACCGAGGCGTGGTCCGATGATGGCAGTTGCTCGTAGACGGCCGTCACCTGCTGAGCAAGCTCGGGCCAACCGTACATGTCGGCGAAGTCCTGCCGTGCTTTCCAGAGTCCCGAATCGGCCATCACCTGCGCTGGCAAAACCGGCAGCCCGAGGGGCAGCAGCAGGACGGTCAGCGCCACGGCGCCGACCACGGCCACCCGGCGGACCCAACGCCGCCGCACCGCCTCGACAAACCAGACGCAGCCGGCGGCGTAGGCGAGAGGGTAGATCGGCGCCGGATAGTACGCCTTTCCTCCGGCGAGGAAAAACAGCAGCTCGACGGCGATGATCGACACGGCGGCCGCCCGAAATCGCGGGTTTCGCCAAAGCCACACCACGCCGATGACGACGATGGGCACCAGTTGAGGACCGGCCAGCAACAGTTGTTGGAGCCAGTACGCAATCGGCCCGTCGGTCGCGCCGCGGTGGTTGAGCGTGTAGGCGACGCTATCCCAGCCGTGCCCAACCTGCCAGGCGAGGTTCGGCAACAAGAGAAGGATGGCGATGCCGAAGGCGAGCCAGGGCCAACGACTCGCCAGCTGCCGCCGCGCCCCGGTGAAGAGGAGGGCGACGAGCATCGCGACCCCCAGCCCGATCACCGTGTACTTGGTCTCCAGACCGATCCCGAAAACCAGTCCGAGCAGCAGCCACTCGCGGGGATTCGTGCCGCGAAGCAGCCGAACGAAGAGCAAGCACGCCACCACCCAGACCAACTCGTCGAAACTGACCGTCTGGAACAGGATGTTCGTGCCGATGAACATCGGTGAGATCAGCACCGCAAGCCCGGTGAGGCTCTGGGCCAGGCCATTTCCGCCGAGCTCGCGAGCGATAAGGGCAGCAATGATGATGATGGCGGCGCCCGCGAGGACGGTGAGCAAGCGCAATCCGGGCAGCGAGCCAGGCAAGATAGCCTGGTCGACTCTGGCGAGCAGCGGCGTGATCGGCGGATAGTCGACGTAACCGAGCGCGAGGTGCCGGCTGGCCGCCAGGTAATACAGCTCGTCGCGATGCCAGCCATAGCGGTCGGCGACGGCCATCGTCACGCCGACTTTGGCCGCGGCGAGCAACACGAGCGCTGGCCAGGGAGAGCGCGCCTTGATGGCGCCAAGCTAGCACAGCGATAATTCGCAGATGCGCTTCAATCAGAGCCCCGTCACCCCGGCCGACGAGCAGTTCCTCGCCGCCTTTGAGGCGGGGCAGATTGCCAACCAGAACTTCCATCACCGCGACCACCTGCGGCTGGCCTGGATCCAGGTTCGCCGGCTGGGACTCGACCGGGCATCGGATGCCGTCGCCGGGAACATCCGGCAATTCGCTGCCCGCCACGGGCATGGCGACCGCTACCACGACACGATGACGCGCTTCTGGCTGCGCGCCGTTGGTCTGGGCATCAACCGTCATCCCACCCTCCGCTTCGACGACTTGCTGGCCGCCGAGCCCCACCTGCTCGACAAGAACCTGCCATTTTTGCACTGGTCGCGAGAACGCATGGCCAGTGACGAGGCGCGCCGGCGGTGGGTCGAACCAGACCTCCATCTGATGCCGGCCTCTTAGGTTTTCGTTCCCATGAGCGAACTGAGCCGCGCGGTTCAGGCACTTCGCAAGTTCGCGCTCAACCATCCGGAGGCGGCTGAGGATTTCCCATGGAGCGAGCGAACCATCAAGGTGCGTGGCAAGATCTTCGCCTTCCTCAGCCAGGATGGCGAGAAGCTGAATCTGACCGTCAAGCTGCCGCATTCTGCCGATGCCGCGCTCGGCCTGCCGTTCACAACGCCGACACGATACCGGCTGGGGCGGAGCGGCTGGGTTTCGGCCCGCTTTCCGAAGGGCTCGGCGATCCCGCTAGACATGTTTCGGGACTGGATCGAAGAGAGTTATCGCGCCGTCGCGCCGGCCAGCCTGCTCAAGGCGCCGAAGCGAACGCCTTCGGCGTGATGCTGTGAAAGCCTGGCGGCGCCCCGTTC
>VBGO01000198.1 GCA_005882525.1 Chloroflexota bacterium | reverse complement strand
GACGGCGGCTTTATTGGCCGAGGCGCTGACCACCGTGATTCCGGCGACGCTGGCCGGTAGTAAGGCCAGGGTCAGCAGGCGGGCAAACGAACGTCCGAATGCGCGGCGTAGGTCCATGATCCCTCCTTCCCGTGTCTGTGTTCCCTTCGGACGGTCTGCCGTTCGGCGGAAAGCTTTGGCGAAAACCGAATGAACGTTCAGTTAAGCCGCAGCTTCGACCGCCCTGTATTGTGGCAGAGAAATGCGGATCGGTCTAGATGTCGCGCAACATCAACTCCTGTGGCCGGAGCTGGTGGAACGAGTGCAATTTGCGGACGGGGCCGGCTTCGATGGGGCCTGGGTATTCGATCACTTCACGCCTCTCTACGGCTACCCAAACGGGCCCTGTCTCGAAGGGTGGACGTTACTGGCCGGCCTGGCGTCGGTGACCTCGCGTATCCGCCTGGGCGTCCTCGTCTCGGGCATCACCTACCGACACCCGTCCATCCTGGCCGCCGAAGCAATCACGGTCGACCATCTTTCGAATGGTCGGCTGGAGATTGGCATGGGCGCCGCCTGGCACCAGCCCGAGCACGAGGCGTTGGGCGTCCCTTTTCCGCCTATCAAGGAGCGGGCCGAGCGGTTGGAGGAGGGCGTTCAGGTGATGAGGTTGCTGATGACGAAAGACCGGGCGAGCTTCAAGGGCCACCACTATCGGCTGGACCACGCCAGCTACCACCCGCGCCCGTTGCAGCAGCCGCACCCGCCGATCTGGATTGGCGCCGGTGGCGAACAGCTGATGCTGCCGATCGTCGCCCGCCAGGCCGACGCCTGGCATGCCTTTGGCTCCGATGAATCACTGGCCCGCAAGTCCCGATTGCTGGATCAGCTGGCAGAAAAGGCTGGGCGCGATCCAAAGACCATATTGCGCTCGGCATCCCTCTCGCTGTCGCGGCCGTGGGATCAGGTCCGGCGACGCGCGGCCCAGCTGCGCGCCGCTGGCTTCGGTTACCTGATCGCGGAGTGGCCGTCCGAAGGCAAGGGTCGGCTCGAGGAGTTCGTCGACAAGGTCATGCCGGAGCTTGCCGCCTAGCTCTCAGGACTTCTTCGATCCCTTCTCGCGTTTGACTTTGTTGGCTTGTTTGGCGAGCGCCGTGCGCGTCTTCTTTGGCAGGTGGGCGATCGTCCGCTTCTTCTTCGCAGCCGTCGCTGCTTTTTTGATGTTCTTACGAGCTGCGGTCCGCTGCTTGCTGGTTGCCATGCTGCGCCTCCTCGCGAGATATCTTTCAGGATGGCGAACCGGTGGGCCCTTGCGCAAGCCCCGGGTGGCTGCGCCGGCTGCCGCTAAGACTTGATGCGCTGGCGGCCGCTGTAGACGTTGAGGCTGCGACCACGGAGGAACCCGATCAGGGTCTGGTTGGACGCCTGGGCGAGGTCCCGCGCCAGGCTCGAGGGAGCCGACACTGCCACCAGCACAGGGATGCGGGCCTGGAGCGCCTTCTGCACGATCTCAAATGACGTTCGGCCGCTGACCATCAGGATGTGGCGGTCGAGCGGAAGCCGCTGCCGCTCGACGGCATGACCGATCACTTTGTCGACCGCGTTGTGCCGTCCGATGTCCTCCCGGGCCGCCACCAGCTCGCCGTCCATCGTAAAGAGGCCCGCGGCATGCAAGCCGCCGGTACGGGCGAAGACCGCTTGCTCGGAACGGAGCCGGGCGTCGAGACCGTAAATCACCTCGGGATCGATCGCCAAATGGTCCTCCGGCAGCGGTGGCGCCGATTGGTGGATCGCCTCGATGCTGCTCACCCCGCACAGGCCGCAGCTGGACGCGGCGAGAAAATTGCGTTGCCATCGGCGGTCGACGCCCGGTGCATCGGGCGCGAGATCGACGTCGATGACATTCTCGAGGTCGGGATGCTCACCGTTCGGGAGGACGTTGATCCCAGCAACGTCGGCGGCCGAGCGAATGATCCCCTCTCCGAACAGGAAGCCGAGCGCCAGCTCGCGCTCGTGGCCCGGGGTCCGCATCATCACGGTCAGCGGCGTTCCACCAATCCGGATTTCGAGCGGCTCCTCGCCGGCGAGCTGGTCGTCGACGCGAACGCCGGCTTCCCCGCCGTAGCGGAGCACCCGGGCGCGATGCGAGCTTCGCTCTGGCTCCTTCATGCTTCGAATCCTAGCGAACATCCTCCCACCGAAAGGCGATTGTGCCGCCGCTGAAGGGCACCTTGATGCCCGGCTTCACCAGGTAGGGCTCCACCCCACTGTAAAGCGGAATCAGGCGGTGATCGGTAAGCGCGATCTCTTCCGCGCCCTGGTAGCCCTTGATCGCCTCGTCCCAGGTCGGGGCGGCCTTCGCCTGCCCCAGGGCGGCGTCGATCCGCGGGTCGCTCAAGCGGAGATTGTTGAACTGGGCGTTCGACGCAATCAGGTTGTCGAGAACATCGGACGGGTAGGGGAAATCGGCGCTCCAGGTGTCGATGAAGAGCGGCAGCTGGTCGAGCGAGACGCGGTTGAAGAAATCGCCGGTCGGATGAAGGTTGACGGTGCGCCCGGTCGCACTGCCGATCTGGTCCTGCAGGTCTCGGGCGACCCGCCCGACAGTCGAATTCGTAGAGAAGTACAGCCCGATCTGCCCGGGAAAACCAGCCTGGTCGAGACCGGTCCGGGCGGCGACCGGGTCGAAGGCCACCAGCGGGCGATTGAGGTGACCGGCCACACCGGGCGGAATAAGGTCGGTGGCCGGAGCGGCCAGCATGGATCCGAAGAGCGCCAGGTCGGTGAGCCGTGCTCGATCGATGGCCTGTGCGATCGCCATCCGCTCCGGCGGGCCATAGCCGCTGCCGGCGACGGTGTTGAAAGCCAGATAGGTGGTGCGGGTATTGGCCACCTTGTGCAGCTGCGCCAGGCGTTGCGGGTCGCGGGCAAAGACGAGCAGCTGCGGGCCGCTGAAGCCGTGCGCGATGTCGGCGGCCCCGCTCGTGTACCGGTCGAGGCGCTTTGCCGAATCCGGTTCGATGTCGATATCGACCTTGCGCACTTGCGGTCGCGGGCCCCAGTACTCCGAGAACGCGCTGAGATGCAGGCCGTGGCCGCGGTCCCACTTATCGAGGTGATACGGGCCACTCCCCGAGGTGGGGGCCCCGTGGAGGGCGGGGTCTGCCAGCCAGTAGGGTGGTAACGCGAGCCGCGTCAGCAGCGAGCTGTCGGCCTGGGGGAGGCGCACCACGAGCGTCCTCGCGTCGACCACCTGAACCCCGCTGATCGAGTCTCCCGGGTAGCGGGCGCCGAGCGGCGCGAAGAAAGCTGTCAGCGGGCTAGCCGTGTCGGCCGCCAGCGCACGCGTCCAGGCGCTCACCGCGTCCTGGGCCTGGACGGTCGCGCCCGATTGGTACTTCGCCGTCCGCAGGTGGAAGGTATAGGCGCGGCCAGAATCTGAAATCTCCCAGCTCTGAGCCAGGGCCGGCACGGGACGGAAGCCGGCGTCGAGCTGGGTCAGCCCCTGGAAGAGCTCGGACCCGATGGCCAGCGAGGTGGGGTCATCGATCAGCGCCAGGTCCAGTGTCTGCGCATCTTCAGCTTCGATCAACTGCAGATGCGCGACGCGACTCGTATTCGGCGGCGAAGCGGAAGCTGACGGCAAAGGCGTGCCCGGGAGGTTGCACGAGCTCAGCAGCAACGCCAGCGCCAGCCCCACCGCCCAGCTGGCGCGGCCGACCATTTTTCCGATACTAGCAAGGTGTCGCGGCGCCAAATCCCCATGCTGATCGCGCTCGCGGCGCTGGTCGTGTGGATTCTTCCGCAGGCGCCGGCCAGTGCGGCCGGGACGGCCACCCTTGCTGCAGGAACGGTCGTTCCTCACAACCCGCCCATGGATGGCGTCGTTCGACTCGACCTCCGCGTGCGCAACGATACGGCGACTGCCTGGGCGGCGGGCGACCTGGTTCACCTGACCTGGAAGGGTGCCGACAGTAAGCCGGTCACGGCGGACTCCCACCAACTGGGTCAGGCGATCCTGCCGGCGGCGACGGCGACCCTGACCCTCGTCACGCTCTCCCCCACGGCGATCGGCGACTTCACGCTGACCACCGAGCTCGAGTCGCACGGCACCCGCCTCCAGATCGGCGAGCCAACCTCGTTCCATCTGAGCGGTTTCCTGTTCAAGGGACGAGGGAATGGCCATGGGCTCGGAATGAGCCAGTGGGGCGCCCGGGGCCGGGCCGGTGCCGGGGATGACGACAGGAAAATCCTGGCCGCCTATTACAAGAACAGCCGGATCGACAGCCGCGATACATCCGGGATGGTGCGGATCGCGCTCACCCATGGACCGATCGACCTGGCGCGTCCGTGGCCACGCGTCTTCGGTGCCCTGCCATTCGTGGCGGAACCCGTGACGGTCGAGGGTCACCCGGAGCTATCGACCGACCCCGGCTCGCTCCTCGGTTTCGACGTC
>VBGO01000197.1 GCA_005882525.1 Chloroflexota bacterium | reverse complement strand
AGGGAGTGGTTCCCGCCGAGATGCCGCCCTACTGGGGGGTGGAAGCGCTCAAGGCGCAGGCGATCGCCGCGCGCACCTACGCGATGCGCAAGATCGCGGCAGGAGGCGGCGGCGACTTCGACCTCGAGGGCAACCAGTTCGACCAGGCATATAGCGGACTGACCGAGCAGGTCAAGGCGAGCAGCGACGCGGTCGACGCCACCAAGGGCCAGGTACTCACCTACAACGGACAGCTGCTGGACGCCCTCTACATGGCATCGGGTGGCGGTCATACCGAAAACAGCGAGTACGGCTTCATTCGCTGGAACCACGGTCTGAAGATGGCGGCCAACCTTCC
>VBGO01000196.1:5057-9006 GCA_005882525.1 Chloroflexota bacterium | reverse complement strand
CTGCACGAAAATCAAGCAGTCGCCGCGGCCACCACGCCCGAGTACTCGCGCAGCAGCCCTCCAAGGCGTGACCGGCAGCGCACAGCTGCGGTCGTGACGACCGGATCCGACCTGGCAGTCGGAGTTCTGAGGTCCAGGCTCCGATGTGGTCGGGCTTGGTTGTAATGCTCCACCCACTCCCGCATCACCCGCTCCAGGTGTTGACGGCCGATGATTAGGATCCAGTCCAGGCATTCTCGGCGACCGGAACCAATCTGCCGCTCCATGTGAGCGTTCGCCCTCGGTGCCGCGACCGGAGTCTTGATCACCCTCATACCGTCGGCCCGGAACACCGCGTCAGCCGGGCCGGCGTACTTGGCGTCGTGGTCGTGAATCAGGAAGCGAACCGGCGAGCCGTCCAGTTGCCAGGCCAGGTTCCGGCTCTGCTGAGTTACCCAGGCTGTATCTGGATTGGCCGTCACCGCGAACCAGACGATCCGCCTCGTCGCCAGCTCCATACATAAGAGGACGTAGAGCCGGCGCAAGAACACGGTGTCTACGCTGAAGAAGTCGCTGACTACGATCGCCGACGCCTGGGCTTTCAGAAACGCCCGCCAGCTCAGCCCCGCTCGCTTCGGTGTTGGACCCAGCTTCTCCCGCCGAAGCAGGTTGCGGATCGCGGTGGCCGACACCCGGTGCCCGACTTTCAGCAGCTCGCCGCGAATGCGCACGCATCCCCAATTCGGATTCTCGCGGGCCATCCTCAAGATCAGCTCGGTGAGACTCGGCTCCAGCCGCGGTCGACCGACGCCTCTCCGCCGGCCGAAAGCTGCCCACTTCCTGCGCACCAACTCCCGATGCCAACCCAAGACGGTCTCCGGCTCGACCAGCCCGCCCAATGCCGGACGCGAGACCAGGCGGTGGAAGGCAGCCATGATCAGGCGGTCGGCGGGCGTCAGCTGAGGCCGTTTGATCTGCCGGCGCAGGACTCGGAGCTCATGCCGCAGGAGGAGTACCTCGGCCTCTGGAGTACGGACTCGCACCCTGACGTCGGCTATGTCCAGAAGAAGGCGAAGCCACGAGTAAACCAACGCGAAGAGCATCGAGGTGAGCAATCCTATCGAGCGCTGAACCTTCAGAGGTGTAGCCAGCCTCGGACGAATAAGTGTGCCCCACCGCCGAGATCTGCGATTTTGGCATCTATCCCGACACGCCGTCGTGCGAATACACCGACATCGCTGTGGGTCAAACAGTCACAACAAAAGTCGTTGCTGAAATCGTGAGTACAGGTGGCAAGACCGCCAACTTGACGGCGTGTGTTAGTTCTCCGGACACCATCAATGACCCGAATCTGGCCAATGACTGTGAGACCGCAACGGTGAAGATAGTCGGCAAACGTTAAGTGGTGCAACTGCGCACGACGACAGGTCTGGCTCCGCTTACGCAGCGAAGGACCCGTATGTGGATAGCTCGCCTGTAGCGTCCCACAGCCCTGTCGGGTTACACGTTTGATGGAAACAGCTTCACGCCTGCGTCTCGTTGGCGATTTCATATGCATCAACTGACCGAACCTGATTGCTCAGTTTCTGATCCAGCCTTCCCGAGCATCCAATTCATGAACACGGATCGTGGCTAAAGGCCTCGCCTCCCGCATGAGGGCTGGACGGCACTACGATAGGGCCGTGCATCGTTGAACTTAGGGCCCGCGCCCAGTTCAACACGCTATGTCCCCTGACAACGGCTCGGCGTTGAGCCTGGAGCGCTTCCGAGATTCCGTCGCAGCCCTCCTGCGAGCGGCAAGACCTGCTCACCCTGCGGACATTACTAACTGATGTACAAGCTTGATTGAAGTCGACGCAGGTACGGAGGTGGCTAAGGGTGAGGTGCGCGCAGATTCCGTCGTCGATGCTCGACGAGCATGGCGGCCCGCCATCACCAGCACACCATCACCAGCGCGGTGTCGGTTGGCAACCATCTCAGGCTTGAAGTTGCGGCGCTGGCCCGGCTACTCTCCGGCCTCGTGCTCTACGCGTCTATCTATATGCTGTTGCGGCTGGCGATCAGTTTGGCCGTCTTGCACACCAGCTCAGACGCCGAGCGCGACCTCGAGATCCTCGCCCTCCGCCACCAAGTCGCAGTTCTGCGTCGGCAGGTGAAGAGGCCGGACCTGCTGCCGGCCGACCGAATGATCCTGGCTGCACTGGGCTCGAGATTGCCGCCTCGGCGCTTGCTCTTCTCCCCCGCCACCCTGCTCCGCTGGCATCAGAAGTTGGTGCGCAAGCATTGGTCTGCCTTTGGCTTGCGCCCGCGGCGGGGCCGGCCGCCGATCTCAGATGAGCTGCGGGAACTGATTCTGCGCTTGGGCCGCGAAAACCCACGTTGGGGCGATCGCCGCATTCAGGGCGAACTGCTCAAGCTCGGATATCGGGTCTCGGCGACCACCATCCGCTGCGTCCTTCGCCGCCATCGCGTTCCTCCGGCACCTCGCCGCCAAGGCCCCACTTGGGCGCAGTTCCTCAGCGCCCACGCCGGAGCTACCCTGGCCTGCGACTTCTTCACAATCGACACGGTGCTGCTTCGGACCCTCTACGTGCTGGTATTCATGGAGATCTCCAGCCGCCGCATTCTCTACGCCAACTGCACTACCCATCCCAATGCCGCCTGGGTCTCTCAACAGGCTAGAAACCTGACCTGGGAGCTGAACCAACTCGAGGCTCCAATCCGGCTCGCCATCCATGATCGGGATGCCAAGTTCGTCGACGAGTTCGATCATGTGCTCCGCGGCGAAGGCGCCAGGGTCGCCCTCACACCCTACCGGTGCCCGAGAGCCAACGCCCATTGCGAGCGAATGATCAAGACTCTGCGCCACGAAGCCCTGGACTGGCTGCTCATCTTCGGCGAGCGCCACTTGCAACTGGTGCTTCGCCAGTACATCGATCACTACAACCAGCAGCGACCCCATCTTGCCCTTGGCCTCCACTCGCCCCAGCCGGCGGCCGCCAATGGCTCAGGACCGATTCTGCGTCAGCAACGCCTCAACGGACTGATTAACGAATACCATCGCGCCGCCTGAGCGGACGCGGTCACCAAGTCGCGCTGTCGCAGCGTCGCTCGAAGTGCTGGCCGCAGCTCGTCGTCCCGACTAATCAGCCTAAGCAGACCCTTTTGTTGATCGCTCGCGCGGTGCGACGGACTTTCTGCGCACCTCACCGAGATGCGGACATGGTCCGCTGACGAACTGGCTACCTTCCTGGCGTTCACGGCGCAAGACCGGGAGCTTGCGCTCTACCATGTCGCGGCCGCGACGGGTATGCGGCGCGGCGAGTTGCTCGGCCTCCGCTGGCGCGACGTCGACCTCGCTGGGGTCCGGCTGTCGGTCCGGCAGCAGTACATGCGACAGGGGAAATCCCTCGGTTTCGGTCCGCCCAAGAGCGCAAAGAGCATCCGCACAATTGACCTCGACGGGGAGACGGTCGACCTCCTGCGCGAACAGCGAGAGCGCCAACTGTTCGAGCGCCGCGCGTGGGGCAAGGCCTACCGCGCGGACCTGGACCTGGTCTTCTGCCGGCCGGGTGGCATACCCGAGGATCCCAACGTCATCGGTCGACGCTTCGGTCGACGCATCCGCGATCTGGCCAAGCTTCCTGCGATCGGATTGCATGGCCTCCGTCACACGCACGCAACGCTGCTGCTTGAGGAAGGGGTCGACGTTAAAACTGTGAGCGAGCGACTTGGCCACGACAGCGTTCAGACGACGCTTGAGCTTTACGGCCACGTGACACCAAAGATGCGAGGCAATGCAGCCGCGCGTTTCGGATCGCTGCTCAGTAACGCTCGGGTTACCCCGGCCAAAGCGGCGATGACGGCTGAGAACTAGCAAGTGGTCGCGCAGTTGCGGCAAGGCAGCATCGACCGGTCGGCATAGCCGCTGTTCATCTCTGTTTAGGCACCCGCTTGGACGCCTGATCGG
>VBGO01000196.1:0-5006 GCA_005882525.1 Chloroflexota bacterium | reverse complement strand
TGATCCAGTACGACCGAGAACTCACTGAGCTTTTCGCTCTAATCCGTAGTCCGCAAGTCAACTATTTCGACCGCACCGCGCTTCGCGATCAAACCACTATCTGACAGCTGGCGCCGGAACTCCGTGTCTACTTCGGCTGGAGCGCTGCTCGCATAGCGAGCGGCGTCCGCGAGCTTGTCCGCCGGAATCATCGTTTGCCAGTAGAGGAGCGCGCGGTCGACTGACCACTCCTTCCACCCCTCCGGCAGCTTCGGGCCTAGATCAGTCCAGATAGCAGCATTCGATTCGTTCTCCTTTACCCATCTCCGGATCTCCTGCCAAGGGACTCCTGGTCTTGCGCGATGCGCTCCAGTGTCTTGGGACGTTACGTAACCGATTGCGCTCGACGCACAACCTTCGCGACACGCCAAGTCACAGACTGCGTCATCAAGCTGCTCGTACCTGCTAATTGCGTATCGCGTCGGCACATGTCGGCCGTGTTCGGGGTCGATCACATAGGTGAAGTGTCGTCGACCGCTTGACAGCCTCGACAGCTCAATCGGCAGAGTCGGACCGCCCTTATGCCAGCCACCTTCGACGATCCGAAGCTCTCCCGGGTCCCACACCAGCGAGCCCCAGCCAAGAATCGCGATCTTCATGCCGTCAAATCCCTCGCCAGGTCGTCGAAATCGGAATACCCGCGTGCGGCCAACTCGTTCAGCAACTCGCTTGCCTCTTTGCGCGCTCTAGCGTCGTTAGATGTGGCGGCTGCACTGATCAGCCGGCGGGTAGCCTCGCGCGAGGCGACCAGCAGCCCGGGCTCCTCTTGAATCGGGACCATTAGACGCAAGGCTCGGATCGCCTCATACGATTGCTTCGGAGCGAGATCAGCCAACCGCTCAATCACTCCGTGTGCGTAGTCAACCGGCACCTCGCGGCCGACGACTTCCAGCAGGCGGGCCATCAGCCAGTCTTCCGGAAGCTTTCCCGGTGAGGCGAACCACCATCCGAAGGCGCCCACTTCCTTCTTGTGTTTCTCGGGATCCGCCTCAAAAGCGGCGAAGCGCATTTGCCATAGCGCTTCGAGACGCTCGGATTGGGCCACCGTTAGCGCTGGTGCCTCATTGTTGCGAAGCAACTGCCCGATGAAGACGAGAGCATGCAACCGAATCTTCTCGGGTGCGATTTCGAAGAAGCGTTTGACCAAGCCATCGTCGAGAGCGACGCGGCCCCGTATTAGAAGAATCATGAGGTGCTCGGCGAGGTGCTCACTCGGGTCGTGTAGGCTGCGGCGATCATTTTTTGCAGTGACGCGCGGCAGTTGCTCAACAGCGGCTTCGTACTGGGGTCGAAGAATCTCGAATGGCGTGTCGTACGGCGAGTTCGTCAGATATGACTCCCAAGCGGCGGCGCTTAACTCGGGAGCGGAACTCCCGGGAAAGATTCGGCCCGCGTTCTCACGAGCCCAAATGGGATCGATGAGGGCCAGCCACGGAAACCACTGGCCGTAGACAGCGCGAATCGCAACCGAAGGGTCGGTCGCTGCGTCGAGGTGACTATCGAGAACCTCGCGGACCTCTGGCATCGCACCGAAACCGCTGGCCAACCGCTCCGGGTGCAGCCGCTCATCGTTCCGTCTAACCCAGAGGGCGTATCGAACTACCGCCTGCATTGCTTTCCCGCGATTCGTGTTTAGAGACAGGGTCAGCGGATCCATGTTGCTCCCCCCGTAGCGCGCTTCGTGAGCGGGACTCGGATTTGGATCTTCGGTGACCCGGCGCAGAATGCTCCACGCTCGATCCCGCTCCCCAAATGGCATCCTGTCCCTGTTGAACGCCTCCTGGAGAAGATTGGCCACGGAGCCTCGAGCCCATCGCCAGCCAGGATCGCGCTCACCGAGGCCCGTACCGTCGGCGTCGATATCGAGTTCGAATGGGTGACCGACGACCTGTTCGGCTAGGTCCAGGACCTTCGGCCAAGAGAAACTCTGGTCGGCCCGGACCGCGCTCTCGAAGCCGTCAAGCACTGACCGAACGTAGGTCGGTTCTAGATCCTTGAACCGGTCGGCGTCACGGCCGAACCGCGGCGGATCAGCTTCGACTGCTGACGCGAGCTGCCGGCCAAGACCCTCCGGTGAGGCATCAAAGGGATCTCCCGAAGGCTTCCAGGAGCGCAGGAAATCGATGAGCTCGTCGACGGCAAGAGCGGCGATGTCTTGGGAAGACTTTGGACTGTTTGGCCCGATATAGCCGGATTCCATATAAGCAGGAAAGTCCGGATGCTTCGGTCCTGGCCGGTCTGCTAGAAGATCTTCGTAGCGGCGTTGCCAGCGCTCCGGCAGCAGGCCGCGGAGCGCAGCGAGCTTTTCGATTTGCCACCCAATCTTGGCTTGTTCGACTTCCTCGCTGCTCGGTACGCGGCCGAACATGGCTGCATAGTTGACCCGATAGTTGTCCATCGTCGGCGGCGTGTTGAGGTGTCTGAGGAGTTCCTCGACCTGCTCCTCGGACAAATCTTTGAAATGCGCTTGAGCCAGCCGGACGTACTCATGCCGGACATTGATTTCATCGAACAGTGCCCAGTCGGCCAAGCGAACCGTAGCTAGATCAAGCGCGCTCGCGCCATAGAGCGCGAGCGTATGTAGAGCGATACGTTGAAAAATCGAGCGCTTTCGGCCTTCCAGTTCGTTGACGACGGCGCTCGCCTTTGTTAGATCACCGCGCACAAGGGCCTCGGCAGCGTCTCGTGTTGCCGCGACCAATGCGTCACGGATGCTGTGCTCCGGCTCGTTTTGAGTGTGATCTTCGACTGCTGGTCGCCAGATGTAGGAGTGGTCGGAGTAGTCGCCGTCGCGTGGCGGCTCGGCCGAATTCATAGCAGTTTCGAGAAGCCCGGCGAAAAGTCGTAGTGCCCGCAGTCCATCCACGCGCGTGAGGATCGCGAGACATTTCTCAATCGCTCGCTGGTAATCCCAGTGATCCATTCTCGCAACCGGCTCGGGCGTCCCGAAGCGCGGCTCTTCTTCTTGGGTAGCGCGAGGGTCGGGTGATACCTCGAGGAGGGTCATCGCAAGGTCAAACGCTGCGTTCGCCTCTCCCTGATTCGCCAGGTAAACGACGAGGTCGGCATACCGGTCAGGAAGCAGCCAAAACAACCACTTCTGCGAGCGAATCCACTTGCGCTCGTTCTTCGCAAGCCTGGCGGCAAGCGACCCAGGCATAGCGCGAGCGGCATCGACGATATCGGCGTGGACGTAGATGTTTTCGGTCTTCGGGAGTTCGGCTAGGACACTCGCCACCAGATCGGGCGCCTTCGGTGCCATGCGTACGAGGTACTGGGATTCCGGCCAGGGTGGAAAACGCACTAAGTCTCCGACCGGCTCTGGTGTTGGTGGATGTTTGAAGTAGCCATGGGCGCGCAGCGGTTGAATCCAGTCGGGCGACTGATTGTTTGCGAAGAAGTACGTGTAATTCGCCTTGAGCTTCTGGATCGTCGCCACCGCCAGCTGCACTTGCTCGTTAGTTGGCATCGGGTTTCTCTTGGAGCAGGGCATCGAGGACAGCCCGATCCTCGTAAGGTCGTGGCGCGACCAATGGTTGAATCAAATCCATTAGGAACTTCTCGGCCGACGTGAGCCTCTCAGCGAACTCTTCGCGAGGCGGTTCGAAGTTGTGGTGCGCGACGTTGTTCATGTATTCATGAAGGTTCTCAAGCGTCGAGCGCCTCTCATCGACGTGCGGCACTGGCAGAGGTCCGGGTGCAGGGTCAAAGCTATTGAGAATTCGGGAAAGCTCGTCACGTCGAAACGGCATATCCCGCGCCAGATAGTTGATGAATTCAGCGACGGCTCCGAGGAAACGGTTGAGCGCGCCATTCACTTCCCCAGTCCATGTCCCGCTCCCCGATTGGTACGCGGCAGAACTCTGGATGACGATTTGCCATGCCCGACGAAGCTCGTTCGCCTTTGTCTTCATTGATACCGTGCGGTGGGGAGGCTGGTGCTTCGTCGCGAGATGCAGCTTGTCGAAGATTTCGCGCATGCTGAGCGCGGATTGCGCGAGGCAGTCTGGATTATCGATGGCTGCGAATGCACGCAAAGCCCCTTCGTACATGCGCGCGAGGCGTGGACTCAGTCGTTCTAAGGCATCCAATAGCTCAAGCTGTGCTCGGTCTCCAATTGGCTTTGGAACTGCCGGACCTCCGGCACTCGGATTCCGCTCTTCCGACATCAGTTGGTCCCGTTAAGGCCGTATCCAGGAGCGACACCGCGCTTCTCGACAAGGCCACCTAACGCGCCACCAAGGTCCTGACCGATGTGATCCAATTACCGGTCCTCCGCCGTCCGTAGGAACGGAGCAAGGTCCCCTGGAGTCGCTAGATCGGCAAATGTCTTGAGAGTCATGCCTGGACCAAATATGAGTACGGCCTCTAGGAAATTGTGATCCGGCTGTGATCCGGCGCCTCCGCAACACCAGTCGTGACGCCTGGTTCGTATTCAGAAATTGGTCGGGGGCCCGGGATTTGAACCCGGGGCCTCACGGTCCCGAATCACACGACAGTTCATCCAGACATGTCGGTTTCTGCGTCCTTCAGTTCGATTCTTCAAGTCGACGCGCCCGCAGCGTCCAGATTTGCACGAGTCTTCACCGGATTACTACATGAAGTACTACAGAGTGCAGGTCGTCCAGACGGGTTCCAGCGTGATCAAGCCCTGCGATCGCCCTGGGATCGGCCGGCGCCAGCAACGCGAATGCCACGCCTATTGGAGCGCTTGCCTTTCCCCGCAGCTGCCTTGAGCAGCTGGGTGATCCGTTGATGGGAGAGCCCCAGCACGCGACCGGCATCACGCACCGTCCAGTGAGCGGTTTGAACGAGATCGGCTGCAACCTCGGCGCTGGCGATTGCCGCCTCACGCTGTAGGACCTCGGCCTCGCCCCTAACCTTGCGAGCTCGTCCCACCTTCCCCTGAAGATCACGCGGCAGCACGGGTTCGATCCTGACGTCGAAGGATTCCGAAGGGACATCCA
>VBGO01000195.1 GCA_005882525.1 Chloroflexota bacterium | reverse complement strand
ACCTGATCCGCTGGCGTGGGCGGCACATCTTCAACCCTTCGAACCTTGGCCTGGTCCTCGCCTTCGTCGCGCTGGGCCCCAAATTCACGGAGCCGCAGGATCTGTGGTGGATCCCGCCCGGGCCGTGGTTGATTGTGACGTATGCCGTCCTCGTAGTCGGCGGGCTGTTGATCGCGTGGGAACTGCGGTTGCTTGGACTCGAGCTGGCCTTCATGGCTGGGTTTGCGGCCTTCACGGCCCTGGCACTTGCCCTGGTGCCGGACCATTGCATGGTCGCCAGCTGGCACGTGGCCCCAATGTGCGGCCGGGAACTCTGGCAGATCCTGGTCACCTCGCCCGAACTCCTGGTCTTCGGGCTCTTCATGCTCCCCGACCCGAGGACGGTTCCCGACGGCCCGGTCGCGCGTGTCGCGTTCGGCATTCTCGTGGCCATTCTGGCGGTTCTCCTGATCGGCCCGACCACGCTTGAGTTCTGGACCAAGACCGCGATCCTGGCAAGCCTGGTCGTCGCCTGTGCCCTGCGCTTTGCGCTGGTGCGGTTTCTGTCCCCACTCGAAGCCCGGGATCGGCAGAGGGCTGGGCGGCGTCGCCTGGGCTGGCGCCTGCCGGCTGCCCTCGCCGTCGCGCTGCTATTTGTCGGCACCCTGCCCGTGGCCGCCGATCTATCAACCCACAGCCCGGAGCCGGCCGCCGGGCTCGCCGATGGGTCGACGCCGACTCTCGCGCTCAGCGTTGGCGCCGGACCTGCCATCGGCGGCTGGGTCTCCAGCTCGGCGGCCGCCGCCCTGCCGCCGCCAAGAACCTCGGGGCCAGCCTCCGCATCGGCACAGGTGTGGATCCTGCCGTCGATCCCGGAGGTCACCATCGCGCCGAACGTGGTCGCGTTCGATCAGTCCGCGCCGAAGAATGCGACCAGGATGGCCCACGACGCGGTCCTCGACCTGATCATCGAATCCGAAGCGCGTCGCGCCCACGACGTGCAACTGGCAGCGACTGGGGCCACGGCCGACGGGCTCAAGGAATTCGTCGATGTCATCAAGCAGGACATCGCCGCCGCAAAGATCATCCAGAAGACCTACAGCTTCGACAAGGTCAGCCTCAACCTCTTCCTGCCGAAGTTCAGCAGCCAGGCGTCCAGGCTGATCGGCGTCACCCTGAAAGGCACGAGCACCTTCATCACCAGGGACGCGTCTGGCAATGTGCTCTCGCAGTCCATTACGCCGTATTCGAAGAGCTGGGGTCTCGACACCGCCGCGAACGTTAGCCACCAGGTCATCATCCACGACTTCACCGACCTGGCCCCCGCCCCCTGAGACTAAAGCGGCCGCCAGACCGTTGCATCTCGCACGGGGCGCTTCCGCCTGTTCGCTAGACTCGAACCACCGAATATGGACCAGGCTTCCAACACACCACTGCTCGACCGGATCACGAGTCCGGCTGATCTTCGCCCGCTCAGCGATGTCGAGTTGCGCGCCCTGGCCGAGGAGATCCGACAGTTCCTGGTGACGACCGTGTCCAAGACCGGCGGCCACCTGGGCCCCAACCTCGGCGTCGTGGAGCTGACCCTGCGAATCATCTGGGATACCGGTCACCAGGCCTACGTCCACAAGCTGCTAACGCGGCCGCGCGAGGGTTTCGCAAGGCTACGAAAGCTGGGCGGCATGAGCGGCTACCCGAACCGCGGGGAGAGCGAGCACGACTTCATCGAGAACAGCCATGCGTCCACTGGGCTGAGCTACGCCTCCGGGATGGCCGAGGCCCTCCGACAGCAAGGCGGTACTGGACATGTCGTGGTCGTAGTTGGCGACGGCGCTTTGACCGGCGGCATGGCCTATGAAGCGTTGAACAACATCGGCCACCGGAAGACGCCGGTGATCATCGTCGTCAACGACAACGGCCGGTCGTACGCGCCGACCGTCGGCGGCCTGGCCCAACACCTGGCACAGCAGCTGACGGTTCTCAACCCCACCTATCACCGGACCAAGAATCGCGTCGACCGGATGCTGCGCGCGGTGCCCGCCGGTGATAAGGCGATTGAAGTCGGCCGCCGGATCAAGGAAGGCCTGAAGGAGCTGGTCTCGCCACGCACCTTCTTCGAGTACCTCGGCATCAAATACTCCGGCCCGATCGACGGGCACAATATCGAAGACGTCGAACGCACGCTGCGCCAGGTCAGCCGGCTGCGTGGCCCGGCCGTAGTGCACGTGATTACGACCAAAGGGCGCGGCTACGGGCCCGCCGAGGAAGACGAAATCGACCACCTGCACGGTGTCAGTGCGTTCGACCTGTTGACCGCCAAGCCACTGAGCCGCCGGGTCACCTACACCGACGTCTTCGGCGAGGCCCTCCTCCAGGAGGCCGAGCGCGAGCCGCGGCTGGTCGCGATCACGGCCGCCATGGGCAGCAGCGCCGGGCTCGGTCCTTTTGCCGCGCGCTTCCCCGACCGCTTCTACGACGTCGGCATTGCGGAGCAGCATGCGGTCACCTTCGCGGCTGGTTTGGCCATGGCCGGCTTGCGACCGGTGGTCGTCATCTACTCGACCTTCCTGCAGCGCGCCATGGACCAGGTGATGATGGATGTCTGCCTGCACAAGCTGCCGGTCACCTTCGTGCTCGACCGGGCGGGCATCACCGGCGATGACGGCCCATCGCACCACGGCATCTTCGATCTGACCTTCCTTCGGGCGATGCCCGGCCTGACCGTGGCCGCCCCCAGCGATCCGCAGGAGCTGCGCGACCTGCTGCATACCGCGATCGCGCGCGACAACGCCGGGCCGTTCGCCATCCGCTTCCCCAAAGGGGCGGCCGGCGACGCGGAGGCGCAACCACCGCAGATCTTGCCGGTCGGCGAATGGGAGGTGCTGCGACAGGGCAGCGCCGCCTTACTGCTGGCCACCGGCAAGCTGGTCTCGGTCGCCATGGACGCCGCGGTGCTGCTCGACAAAGACGGCCTGCCGATGACCGTGGTCAACTGCCGCTACATCAAGCCGCTCGATCCCCGGCTGGAGAGCTGGGCACGGCGCCACCCCGCGGTGCTCACCCTGGAAGACAACGTGGCGACGGGCGGCTTCGGATCGGCCGTGACCGAAGGGCTGGCGCCGTTGGGAATCCCGGTGACAGTGATGGCGGTCCCCGATAGCTTCATCGAACAGGGCGGGCAGGCGGAGCTCCTAAAACAGCTCGGTCTGGATGCGCCGGGCGTGGCGGCGCGGGTGCATCGGGTGGTGGGCGACACCGAATCGTTGCCGCAGCCGGCGACGCAACCCGGCAGTTAGACGGCGGGGGAATGGCGAAGACCTCACCGGACCCCGTCACCGAGGGCCGCGCCTACCAGCGGCAGCTCCTAACACTGCTCGGTAACGACGACCCGGCCACGGTTCAGCAGTCCACGGAGGCGGCCCTGCGGTCGGTTCTCAAGGACGCGGGTTCCGACCTGCGCCGGCGGCCGGCAGCGGGCGAGTGGTAGGTGGTCGAGCTGTTGGGTCATCTTGCCGACGCCGAGATCGTGATGGCCGGGCGTTATCGCTGGGCGATCAGCCAGGATCAACCGCCACTGCTCGGCTACGACCAGGACCAATGGGTCGCGCGATTACATCACAACGATGACCAGCCCGACGAGCTGCTGACGGTTTTCACCGGCCTGCGGGCGGCCAACCTCCGCCTCTGGGGGCGGACCTTAGCCGATGACCGCCGGCGGGTGGCGATGCACGCGGAGCGCGGCCCCGAGAGCTATGAGCTGATGTTCCGCATGATCGCCGGGCACGACCGCTTCCACCTGAACCAGATGCGACAGACGCTTCGGCAATTGCGCGAGGCGCGTTAAGCCAGTCGCGACTCCGAATCTGAGTCGGCCTCGGCCACGACATGAAGGTGCGGGCTGGCCGCTTGGGGTTCGCTGATGACCGGCTCGGTCACCACGGGCGTCGCGGGGGCGAGCGGCAGGGTGAGCGTGAAGGTGCTGCCGGACTCCGGTCGCGACTCCAGGCTGATGTCACCTCCGTGCTGGCGGGCAAGCTCTCGAGATAGGTAGAGGCCCAGCCCGGTCCCGTTCACGTGGCTGGTGTCGGGGTGCTCGATCCGCTCGAAGCGGTTGAACAATCGGGGTAGGTCCTCCCGAGCGATGCCGACGCCGTGGTCGACGACCCTCAGGGTGGCGACGTGATCCGCCACCGAGACGATGCACTGGACCTTCCCGCCGTTCGGCGAATACTTGATCGCGTTCTCCAGCAGGTTGCTGATGATGGTGCTGATTCGGTCCGCGTCGCCGAACACGGTCACCGGGCTGGGCGGCGTTTCGAGCGTCAAGGCGTGATCCGGCATGGCCAGCGGCGCCACCACTTGCATCGCGTGGCCGGCCAGCTGCCGCACGTCGAGTTCATCGCGTTTCAACGCGAGCCGGCCGTCCTCCAGTCGGGCTGCGTCCAGCATCTGCGCGACCAGCAGGTTTAGCTCGAGCGTCTTCGCTTTCAAGACCTCCACCGCCCTGACTGCCGACTCCTCGAGCTGGCCGAGGGCCCCCTGCTCCAGCATCGACAGGTAGCCGTTGATCACACCCAAAGGGCTGCGCAGTTCATGCGAGGCAAGGTTGAGGAACTGGCTCTTCGTCTTCTCCAGGGCCGCCAGCCGCTCCGTTACGCGAGTGCGGTCGAGCGCCGCCGTGATATTCGCCGCATAACCGCGCAGCCGGCCGAGCTCATCGGTGCCGAAGAACGGCGTGTACGGGCCCGAGACCACCACCATCGCGCCCGTGCCATTGTCGAGCGGCAGGGGGAGTACGATCGCGTCCTTTCGGCGGGAGCCCGGCGTCGCCAGCAGGCGTGGCTGAGCCTTTGGGTCGACCTGGCCGGTCAGCCGGTGCGCTGCCTCTGCGGCCATTCCCTGCAGTGCCAGGATCTCGCCGCCCGCGTCGACGATGGCGATTCCGTCGGCTCCCACCAATCGAAGTCCCCACTCGGCGGCCCGCATCGCCAGGGTCGGCCGGTCCGGGCTGAAGAGGACGAGATCGTAGACCGCGTCCCGGAACTGCTCTTCCTCGCGCTGCCGCCAGAGCCGGCGGAGCCACTTGGGGGCGGCGAAGCTGACATAGAGCAGCGGCAGCGCAATGATCGCCACCACCTCGAACAGCCACTGCACCGTGGGGCCGGTAGCCGCGGACCCGCCGAAGCCGGCAACCAGCAGGATCAGGACAATGGCCGCGTAGCCGCCGCCGAGCGCGCGTAATCGCGCGCGCTGGACCGCTGGCCGGTGCCGGGACGCCGCCCAGAAGCGGACGATCGGCTCCACGACGCAGGCCGACCACACCAGGACGAGCGCGATGGTGGCGGCCGACTGCATGGGGGACGGCTGGCGCGTCTGCCCGGAGGGGACCATGACCGCCAGGGCGAAGGCCGTCGCCGCCACCGTGAGCACCAGCGCGCCGATCCGCAGGCGCCGGCTCAGCGGGATGAAGCTGTCGCGAAAGAGGAGCAGGGCGTAGCCGGAGGTCATGAAGAGGACGAGGGTCAGGTCGCCGATCGGGACGTCCAGCCGATAACCGATCAGCGCGTTCACCTGGCTGACGACGCTGGTCAGGCCGAGCGTTGCCAGGGCCAGTGCCAGGTAGCCACGGCTCGGCTCGCGGTGCCGCAGCCAGTCCACCACGGTGGACACGCCCAGTGCCAGGAAGCTGAGGCTGACGACAGCTTGGACGATCTGGAGCGCCCCGCTCACCAAACACAACTCTACGCCCACTTCGTCACGGAAAGCCACACTTAGGTGCGTCGTTGAGCCTGCGCACGCCGCTATCAGCTTTCGTTGCAACGGACGGGCTTCAGCTGACCGGTATGATCGGGGTGGCGCGGCCGGCCAGGAGGAGGTGAGGTTGGGTGGACGACACCCTTCGGATCGCGATAGTTGCGCCGCCATGGTACCCATTACCGCCCCGGGGGTACGGAGGCACCGAGCTGGTGGTCCATCTGCTCCACAGCGAGCTCCGCCGTCTGGGCCACGACCTCACCGTCTACGGCGCCGCAGGCTCAGAGGCCGGAGTGACGATGCTGGCCGACGCCGCCTGGAGCCACGACCTGGGTGGCCCCCACGAGCGTCCGCGCGAGGCAACCTATCTCGCCCGGGTCTATGCCGACATGGCCAATCGGCGCTTTGATGTCATCCACGACCACGCCGGCTTCGACGGGCTGCTGCTCGCCCTCCACAGCGGGGTGGCGCCGGTTGTGGTCCACACCATCCATGGGGAGCTGGTCGAGCCGATGACGACTCTCTACAAAGAGGTGGACGCCCGGGCCCGGCTCTGCGCCATCAGCCTCAGCCAGGCCGCCAGCGCACCCGCGCTCAAGCTGGCCGGCATCGTCCACAACGCCGTCGAGTTACCGACGGCGCCGCCCAGCGCCACCCATGAGCGCTACCTGATCGAGGTCGCCCGGATCACGCCCGACAAAGGCCAGCACCTGGCAATCCAGGTGGCGCAACAGTCTGGCCGCAAGCTGATCCTGGCCGGCAAGGTGGAGC
>VBGO01000096.1 GCA_005882525.1 Chloroflexota bacterium | reverse complement strand
GGGCCGTCGCCGCCTGACCCCCACCTCCAGTCGGCGCTACCGGTAACCCGGCGTTCCCGGCGGGGTGGAACGACGGTCTCGGCTGCTTCGTTCGGCCGACTTCGAGCGGACCTTGCGGTCCGGCCGCCGGGCCGCCTCCGGGTATGTGGCCCTATTCGTAAGCGATAATGAGGTTGGTCGGCCTCGGGTCGGCCTGGCCGTCAGCCGGAAGCTGGGCAACGCCGTGGTCCGGAATAGAATCAAGCGGCGCATGCGTGAACTGGTCCGGCCGTTGTTGAGCCGGGCTGAGGGCGGCCGCGACGTTGTAATCGTGGCACGGGCACGCGCCGTCAACGCGGAATTTTCACGGCTGCGCCAGGAGATAGAAATGTTGTGGGCGAAGGGGTGGGAGTCATGACGGCAGCGTCGCTCGCGCTCATCCGCGCCTATCGGGTGACGCTAGGTCCCGTCTTCGGCCTGGTTTCCGGGTGCCGCTTCACCCCCACCTGCTCCCAATACGGCTATGAGGCCATCCAACGCTACGGCTGGTGGCGCGGCTGGCGGATGGCGGTGGGCCGGATTGCCCGCTGCCACCCCTTCCATGCCGGCGGTTGGGATCCGGTGCCATGAACTCGATCGGCCAACTCTGGCATCCCATCTGGCTCCTCTGGTGGACGGTCATCGGCATCCCGATCCACGCCATCTTGAGCTGGCTGCTCTCGATGCTCAACGGCAATCTGATCGCCGACGCCGTCGGTCCGTTTGGCGTCGCCATCGTCCTGCTCACCATCGTGATCAAGCTGATCCTCGCCCCCGTATTCCAGTTCCAGTTGACGACCTCGCGCCGGGTCCAGGCGGAGCAGCGTCGGATCGCGCCGCAGCTGGCTGCCGTCCGCAAAAAGTACAAGAAGGATCCGCAGCGCCTGAACCAGGAGACGATGGCGCTCTACAAGGAGCACAACATCAACCCGCTGGCGCAGATGAGCGGTTGCCTGCCGGCGTTGCTGCAGTCCCCGATCCTGATCGCCCTCTTCTACGTCATCCGGGACGCCCACCAGACGCTGCCGATCCATAACTTCCACTTCCTGGGCATCGCCCTCGACAAATCGGCGCTCGCGAGCGGCCAGTTCGTGCCGCTCGCCATTTTGCTGCCGATCCTTGCCGGGTTGACGACCTTCGTGCAGACGAAGATGATGACGCCTCCCGGGGTTGTCCAGGACCCGACCCAGGCGGCCATGACTCAGAACATGACCCTGATCATGCCGGTGTTCATCGCCTTTATCTCGCTGCAGTTCGCGGCCGCGCTGGCGCTCTACTGGGTCGTCAGCAACCTGTTCAGCATCGGCCAGCAATACTTCATCACCGGCTGGGGATCGCTTTCCCCGCCGCGCCTGGGTAGGGGGAAAGCCGCATGAGCATCACTAGCGACAGCATCGAGACCACCGGCAAGTCCGTCGAGGAGGCCGTCGAGAAGGCGCTCGAGGAGCTCGAGGAGGCTCGCGAAAACGTCGAGGTCGCGGTCCTCGACGAGACTCCCGAGGAGGCGCGCGTGCGGGTGACGGTGCGCGAGAGCTATGCCGTCAAGGCCCGTCAGGTGGTCGCCGAACTGCTCTACAAGATGGGAATCACCGCGCAGGTCTTCATCAAGAAGGCCGACGACCCGGTGATGATCGACGTCGCTGGCGACAACCTCGGCCTGCTCATCGGCTGGCGTGGCGAGACGCTTCGGGCCTTTCAGACGGTGGTCAATCTCATCCTCAATGAGGGGCGCGCGGACCGTCGCCGGCTCGTCGTCGATGTCGAGCACTATCGCAATCGGCGCGAGGAAACCGTCAAGGAGATGGCGCTCCGCCTGGCGGACCGGGTCCGGCGGACCGGCGAGCGGGTGATGATGGATCCGATGCAGTCATACGAGCGTCGGATCGTGCACATCACGCTGGAGAAGGAGCCCGGCATCCGGACCGAGAGCCAGGGCGAGGAGCCGAACCGGCGCGTCGCCATCCTCCCGGATGGCGTGACCGCCAGCCGGCGGCCCGCGGAGCGCCCGGCAGCTCCCTCGGCGCCGTTGCCCCGGCAGAGCACCGGCTATGGCGACCGGCCGCGATATGGGGACCGGCCTCGCTTCGGTGACCGCCCGCGGTTCGGCGAACGGCGTCCCGGTTACTCCGAGGGGGATGGCGGTGGCGGCAGCGGACCTCCACCGGACTCAAGCTCGGCCCGCACCCCGTAAAGCGCCCCCGCCACCGTCTCGGCCGAGAGCCCATCGTCGAGGGCGTCCTGGGCACGGCGCACGCCTTGCTTGAGGGTGCGGGACGGTGCCGCCGCCGCCAGGGCCTTCAGCTCCCGCGCCACCTCAACCGGCAAGCCAGCTCCCGCGTCTGAGTCCGCGTAGCTCCAGGCCTCAACCCGCCCAATCAGGCGATTCAGGCGCTCCCGGAATTCCAAACGATCCTTCACGCTTCACTATTATCGGACATGCCATCGCTCAGCATGTATACGGGTGCGCTATCGAAATGTGAGGAGGCGCGAACACCCCTACGATATACTCAGGTCGTGCCCCCAGCGCGTCCTCCCTATCGTCTCGCCACCTTGCCGACCGGGGCGCGGGTCGTCTCGACCGAACTGGCGGACCGCCCGTCGGTCACGATGGCCATCATGTTCAAAGTCGGCTCCCGCTACGAGTCCGACAAGGAAGCCGGGATCAGCCACTTCCTCGAACACATGTTCTTCAAAGGCTCAGCCCGTTATGCCGGCGCCAAGGAAATCGCCGAGGCGATCGAGGGCGTGGGTGGTGTCCTCAACGCGGGCACCGACAAGGAGCTCACGATGTACTGGGCGCGGGTGCCCAAAACCAAGGCGAAGCTGGCGATCGATGTCCTTGGCGACATGCTCTTCCAGCCCTTGCTCGACCCGGCGGAGCTGGAAAAGGAGCGGCTGGTCGTCCTCGAGGAACTGCGGATGTATCAGGACTCGCCCCAGGAGTACGTGCACAGTCTCTTCGAGCAGATCAGCTGGCCGGATCATCCGCTCGGCCGCGATGTGGGCGGAACCGAGGCGTCTGTTCGGGGGTTGACTCGCGATGACCTGTTGCGCTACCTCGAGGAGCATTACCTGCTGCGCAACCTGGTGGTGACGATTGCCGGTCCCGTCACCCAGGACGAGGCGATCGGGCTCATCCAGCCCTACCTCAAGTCGCGCGGCAACGGCGCCGCGCCCCCCTCGTTCCTACCGTCGGTCGGCAACGGCCTGAAGCCGCACGTCCTGCTGAAGGCGAAGAAGACCGAGCAGGCTCACGTCTGTCTCGGCGTGCACGCGCCCTCCTACATGGACCGCGACCGTCACGTCATCGACATCCTGAACTGTGTGCTCGGCGAAGGCATGAGCTCGAGGCTTTTCCTCGAAGTCCGGGAGAAGCTTGGGCTCGCGTACGACGTCCATTCGTACGTCAACAAGATGTACGACACCGGTGTGCTCGGCGTCTACGCCGGCACCGAGCCTCGCCAGGCGGCGCGGGCGGTCGGCGCCATCGTCGGCCAGCTCCGGCGGCTCTGCGACGAGCCGGTGCCGACTTCGGAGCTGACCAAGGCCAAGGAGTTCTTCAAGGGCCGCCTGCTGCTCCAGATGGAAAGCACCAACTCAGTGGCCACCTGGTACGGCGGCCAGGAGGCCCTCACCGGTCGGATCGAGGGGGTCGATGAGAATATGGCCGAGATCGACGCCGTCACCGCCGACGACGTGAAGCGGATCGCGCGGGAGCTGTTCAGCCAGGCCCTGCAGCTGGCGGTGATCGGTCCCTTCCGCAGCGAAGCGCCCTTCCTGAAACAGATCGCCTGAACAACGCCGGGCGCATTCTCAGGATGGGACGCTAGAATAAGTCGCCCGCGGATGAAGTTGAACAGCTAAAGGATGGCGCAGTCGCAGATGGCGCAACCGCCGGCGCCGGCGCAATCAGCGCGCCAGAAGTCTTTCCTCAGGGACACGCTCGAGATCGTCTTCCTCGCGCTTGTCCTCTACGTCGTCATCCAGTACGCAGTCCAGACCGTCCACGTGCTGGGCTCGAGCATGTACTCGACACTGCACGACAACGACCTGCTGGTCGCCTCGAAGATTTCCTACAAGCTCCACTCGCCGCAGCGCGGCGACATCATCGTATTCAAGCCCCCGGATGAAGCCAGCCGCGATTTCATCAAGCGGATCATCGCGCTGCCGGGCGAGCGCATCCACATCACCAACAGCGTGGTCTACATCAACGGGCAAGTGCTGCGCGAGCCCTACCTGCCCGAGAAATGGACCTACAACAACAACTGGCCGGCGACCGGGCAGGATCAGCTGATTCCACCCGATCAGTACTTCGTGCTCGGCGACAACCGAAACCATTCCAGCGACTCGCGCAGTTTCGGCCCAGTCGAGCTCGACGCCATCCTTGGAAAAGCCGAGATCCGCATCTGGCCGCTGGGCCAGGTCGGCTTGCTCGGCGCCAAGCCGACTCTCGCCGCGGGTCCCTGAGCCGATGGAGCGCACGCTCGTCCTGGTCAAGCCCGACGGCGTCCAGCGCGGACTGGTCGGGGCGATCGTGGCGCGGCTGGAGCATCGCGGGTTGAAGCTGATCGGCCTCAAGATGATGCGGATCTCCCAGGACATCGCAGCGCGCCACTACGCGGAACACCAGGGGAAGCCGTTCTACGACGGCCTGATCGGATTCATCACCTCGGGCCCGGTGGTCGCCATGATCTGGGAGGGCCGCGAAGCGGTCAGCGTCGTGCGCAGCCTGATGGGCGCGACCGATCCTCTCAAAGCCGCACCGGGCACCATTCGCGGTGATCTCGCGCTCGACCTCGGCATGAACCTGATCCACGGGTCGGATTCGCCCGCCCGGGCCGAAACCGAAATCGCCCTATTCTTCAGCCGGGGCGAGCTACACGAGTACGAGCGCACGATGGATCGCTGGGTCCGCGAGTAGAGCTACACGTGTAGGGGGGTCAACCGATCAGTCGTCGCCTGATCCCGTCGAGCTCCTCGTTGCTGTAGAACTCGATCGTCAGGCGTCCGCCCTGCTTCAGCCGGGTCAGGACCACCTTCGTGCCGAGGGCGCGGCGGAATTCCTCCTCGACCGCCCGGGTCTCGGGGTCGGTCGAGGGCACGGTCCGCGGTCGCCGTGACCCGGCTTCCGTGGCGCGAGCCCGTACCCACTCCTCCGTCTGCCGGACGCTCCAGTGCTCGCGGATGACCCGCTCCATGCCAACTACTTGCTGAGACGCGGTGGGCAAGCCGAGCAGGGCAACCCCATGCCCGGCGGTAATCGTGTTGGTCTCGATGGCTTTGATGATCTCGTCGGGCAAGCCCAGCAGCCGAACACTCTGTCCGATCGTCACCCGGTTCTTCCCCAGGCGCTCGCCGAGCGCCTCCTGGGTCAGGCCGAAGTCGCGCAGCAGCCGTTGAATCGCGCGCGCTTGCTCGATGGCGTTCAGGTCGGTTCGCTGCAGGTTCTCGACCAGGGCCAGCTCGAGGCGCTCCTCGAGGCGGCCGCCGCTACCCGGATGGACGATGACCGGCACCTCGGTAAGCCCGGCAATCTCGGCAGCCCTCAGGCGTCGTTCGCCGGCGATCAGCTCGAAACCGGCCAGGCCTTCACGAACCAGCAGCGGTTGCAGGATCCCGTGCATCCGGATGGAGTCGGCCAGCTCTTGCAGGCCGACGGGATCGAAGGCGCGCCGCGGCTGCTCCGGGTTGGGCTTGATCTCGACGATCGGGAGTTGCAGCGCGAAGCGCCGCCGCGCACCGCTCTCGGTGCCCAACTCTTCGACGTACTCACCCGACGGAATCAGGGCCTCGAGGCCCCGTCCCAGTCCGCGGCGTTTATTCATCTGGCGATCAACTCCTTCGTGAGCTCCTGGTAAGCGACCGCGCCGCGCGACGTGGGGTCGTATTGCGTGATCGGCATCCCGTGGCTGGGCGCCTCGCTGAGGCGGACGTTGCGCGGGATAACCGTGCGGAACGTCTTTTCCGGATACTGGGCCCGTACCTGCTCGGCGACCTGGAGCGCCAGCGTCAGGCGCGGGTCGAAGAGCGTCAGGACGATACCGCCGATCTTGAGTCGTGGATTGAGCTCCCGCTGGATCAGCTGCGTGGTATGGGCCAGCGCTCCCAGACCCTCGAGCGCGTAGTACTCACACTGGATCGGGATCAGCATGTACTCGGCGGCCACCAGGCAGTTCACAGTGAGCAGGCCGAGCGAGGGCGGGCAGTCGATGATGATGTAGTCGTAGGCGACCCGCAGCGCCTCGAGCGCGTACAGCAGCCGGCGTTCGCGGCGTGGCAGGGCGATCAGCTCGATCTCGGCGCCCGCCAGCGAGCGGTGCGAGGGCAGGATGTCGAGACCGGCGACGGCCGTCGGCCGGATTACCTCATTGATGTCGTCGGCGTCGACGATGACGTTATAGACGCTACGGCTGAGCTCGCTTCGCACAATCCCAAGCCCGCTGGTGGTGTTGCCCTGCGGGTCCATGTCGACGATGAGCCCGCTTAAGCCGAGCTCCGGAAGGTTGGCGGCCACATTGATGGCGGTCGTGGTCTTGCCAACTCCGCCCTTCTGGTTGACGACTGCATAGACTCTTGGCACTTTGCTGGCTGGGACGCAGGACGGGTTCTGCTCGGATTATACGGTCGTGGGTCGCGAACGCACGTTTGTCAAAATGGCGGGCGTGTGGATAACGTGCCGATCCGCCCGGGGTGAGGCTACTTCGCTATGAGCGAGAGGAAACCGACTGCGATGTCGTAGCCGGCGTGGGTGACCATCGCCGGCAGCGTGCTGCCGGCGCGGACTCGAAGCCATCCCAACCCGATGCCGAGCACGAAGACCTCCAGCGTCGCGAAGCTGACCGCGTATTGGGTGTGAAGCGCGGCGAAGAGGACGGCGCTGATGACGACACCGAAGCGGGGGACCAAAGCGCCACGGAACAGCGTCTCCTCGACGACCCCGGCCAGCACACCGAGGAAGACGATGGCGGCCGGGTTATTGAAGTGACTGAAGAGCACGGTGGTGACGTCGCTCACCTGCTTCTGCTGGCTCGGCGACACGACGTTGGCGACGGCCTCGATCGCGAAGGCCACCGCGATGAACACGCCGATGCCGAGGATCGCCACCAACCACCAGCGCTTCTGGCGGGGCGGCAGGAGGCCGAGTCGCTCGATCGCTTGCCGCGGCGTCCGCCGAACGAAGACGCCGATTCCGGCAAAGCAAAGGATGAGTAGGGGGACGTCCTGCGCGAGCAAGTCGCCAATAGTTAGCGGCTTGCCGGCCTCCACCTGCGCGCCGATCTGCTGCGCCACCAGCAGCAGACCGAGGACGATGGTGAGGTGGACGACGGGGGAGCCGGGACGAACCGGGACGACCCGCGCCACGACGCGCTGGAAAGGAAACCAGAGGTAGAGCAAACCGAGGGCCCCGGCGACCGTCAGCGGAATGCCGAGCAGCAGGGCGCTGCGAAGCTGGTCGGCCCGCTCCGCGCCTGCCGAGTACTGCAGGAGGTTCAGGACCGTGACTCCGAGCCCGACCAGCAGGCCAATCCCGGCCAGTGTTCCGCTCACGATCAGCGCGGCGATTCGCGCATCGCGGTGTCGCTCGCCGAAGTTGGCGAGTACGTAGAAACCCGTGATGATGCCCAGGATGAGGACCGTCAGGATGTCGAGTCCGACGTCGGCCCGGATGGTAAGAACGGTCAGGTTTTCGCCGGTGTCGTGGCGCCGCCCTTGCCCTGGCGCAAGTCCATCAGTTGCTGGACCAGGTCGATCGGTACCGGGAAGACGATCACCGTGTTGCGTTCGACCCCGATCTCCGTGAGGGTCTGCAGGTAACGGAGCTGGAGGGCACTGGGCTGGGTGGCGATGACGCCGGCGGCATCGGTCAGTTTCTGGGCCGCCTCGAACTCGCCCTCCGCATGGATGATCTTGGCCCGCTTCTCGCGTTCAGCCTCGGCCTGCTTGGCCATGGCGCGCTGCATTGTCTGGGGGAGCTCGACGTCCTTGATCTCGACCGTCGACACCTTGATCCCCCAGGGCTCGGTTTGCTCATCGATGATGTGCTGCAGTCGGGTGTTGATCTTCTCCCGGTTCGCCAGCAGCTCGTCGAGCGACGACTGGCCGAGCACGCTCCGTAATGTTGTCTGCGCGATTTGTGAAGTCGCGTTGATGAAATTGGCGACGCGGGTGACCGCGTTGCGGGGATCGACCACCAGGAAGTAGATGACCGCGTTGACCTTGATGGTCACGTTGTCGAGCGTGATCACCTCCTGCGGCGGGACCTCGAGCGTGACCGTTCGGAGGTCGATCTTCACCAGGCGGTCGATGCCGAAGGGGATGATCAGCCGCAAGCCGGGCCCCTTCAACGCCATCAAGCGGCCCAGCCGGAAGAGGACACCGCGTTCGTATTCATTGATGATCCGAATCGCCGAGGTCACACCGATCAGGACAACGAGAACGATGATGCCCAGGACGATCAGCGCGAAGATGCCCACCGGTCCCTCCTCATGAATGAACTGACCTCCATGTTACGGCCGTGGCTACGACGACGCCGCCTGAGGCCCTTCGGTCGTTAACGGTTGCTCGAGGGGTTCCACCCGGAGGTGAAGGCCGTCCGCACCGATCACGCGGACCGTCGTCCCGGCCGGAACCGGTCCACCGCTGGCCGTCGCTTGCCAGAGTGCGCCATTCACGAACACCAGGCCGCTGGGATCAAGCGGCTCGCGTACGGTACCGGTCGCGCCGATCATGGCTTCCTCGCCGGCGGCATACGGGCGGTGGCGGGCATCGATGATTTTGCGCAGGATGAAGAGGAAGATGCCCGCGATCACCAGCACGGTGGTGAGGAGCAGCGGGAGGTTGACTGCCTCTGACAGGAAACTGGTGTTGACGAGGAGCAGGCCGCCCAGCGTCATCGCCACGATGCCGCCGGTCGTAAGCACGCCATGCGTCACGGCTTTGAGGTCGATGACGAAGAGCAGAATCGCGATCAGGATGAGCAGCACCCCGGCGATGTTGATCGGGAGGTTGAAGAGCGATAAGGCTGCCAGCACGCCCGCAATCACGCCGACCACCCCGGGCAGGAACATTCCGGGGTGCGTGACCCAGAAGCCGATGCCGATCAGTGCCAGCAGAAAGAGGAGGTAGACCAGGCTCGGGTCGGCCACCGTTTCGAGCAACTGGTCGAAGGCGCTCATGTCGTAGCGATCGATCGCGGCGCGAGTGGTGGACAGGGTATAGGTGCGCCCGCCTTTGCTGACCTGGCGGCCGTCGAGATCGGAAAGCAGCGTGTCGAGATCGCGGCTCTCGAAATCCACGACCCCGAGCTTGACGGCTTCGTCCGCGGGGACGTTGACACTCTGCCGCACCGCCTTCTCCGCCCAGTCGGCGTTGCGATGGTGCAAGGTTGCCAGAGCCCGGACATAGGCCGCCGCGTCGTTTTCGACCTTCTGCATCTCGATGTCCGGTGCAGTCGAGGTGCTACCGCTGGCGCTGGCGCTGGGGCTTGGCGCCGGGTTCGAGCCGCTCAAGCTGACGGGATGTGCGGATCCGATGTTGGTCCCGGGCGCCATCGCCGCGATGTCGGCGGCTTCCGTGATGTATAGCCCGGCGGAGGCAGCCCGCGCGCCGGACGGCGAGACGAAGATGACGACCGGCATCGGCGCCGCCAGCATCTTCTTGATGATGTGACGCATGGATGTGTCCAGGCCCCCGGGTGTGTCCAAGGCGATGATCAGCGCGGTGTCGTGGTTCGAAACGGCGCGGTCCACGGCGTTAGCGACGTAGTTATCGGTGATCGGGTTGATGACGCCGTCCAGGGTCGCCACCAGGACATGGGGCTCGGCGGCTTGGGCGGGGAGGACCGGCAGCAGGCCGGCCACTGCGACCGCCGCGAGAAAGAGCCGAACGGCCCTCTTCACGACCTGATCATAGCTTCAGCTCCCAGCCCGGTCGTTCGTAGAATGGGTAGGTGGCCCAACGCTTTGAGCAGCGACCCCTAAACGACGAGGAGGAGGACTACCGGGCGCAGGTCGCGCGCTACCCACGGCTGTCCAACGGCGAAGAGCAACGCCTCCTGGCCACCCAGGGGACGGGCCGCGACAAGGCGAACCGGATCCTGATCGAGCACAACCTCCACCTGGTGCTGGAAGCCGCCCACGCCCGCCGGGCGCGGGGCGTCCCCTTTGGCGACCTGTTCCAGGAAGGGACGGTCGGCTTGATCTCGGCCGTCGAGCATTACAAGCCCGGCGATGGCGGGTTCCATGCCCGCCTCGTCCACGCGATTGCGGCCACTATGGACGACGTGCTCGCCCAGACCGAGGAGGCCCAGCGCAACGATGAATCGTTCGTCGTCGCCTGCCGCCTGCTGGAATCGGCGCAGCGCCTGCTTTCTGAACGCCTGGGGCGGGCGGCCACGCCGGCGGAATTGGCCAAGCTGCTGCAGTGGGAGGAAGCGCGGGTGAGCGTCATCCTCGCGATGCTGGGGGAGGCGCGTGTGGTGCACGACCAGGAGCTCCTCGACTATCTCGACGTGATGGACGACCTGAACGATCTCGACAATCAAGAGGCGTAGCGTTTGGTCGTGACCGCCGAGCGGACACCGCTCCACGACGAACACGTCCGCCTCGGTGCCCAGATGACGAACTTCGGCGGTTGGGTGATGCCGCTGCAATACAGCAGCATCCGTGGGGAGCACAGTGCCGTGCGGGAAGCCGTCGGCCTCTTCGACCTTTCTCATATGGGCGAACTGCGCGTTATCGATGAGCGCCTCGCCCAGCGTGTAGTGACTCGTGACCTCGCCCGTCTGCAAACCGGGCGGATCCAATACGCCTTGCTCTGCAACGAGGAGGGCGGCATCATCGACGACGTCCTTGTCTATGCCGTGGCGGAGGGGGGCTACCTCCTGGTCGTGAATGCCGGCAACCAGGATGGCGACTTCGAGTGGATGCAGGCTCAGGGTGAGGGGCCGGTCTTGAATGTCGGGCGCGATTGGGCGCTGGTCGGCGTGCAGGGCCCGCACGCGGTCGGCCTGGTCCAGCGGCTCACGAACTCCCAACTGGGTGGCGTCAAGTACTACCGCTTTATCGAAGGCACGGTCGCGGATGTCGCCTGCGTGATTTCGAGGACCGGATACACCGGTGAAGACGGCTTCGAGCTGTTCTGCGCCAGCAGCGATGCGGTGCGCCTGTGGCGGGCGCTACTCGACGAGGGCCAGGCGGATGGCATCAAACCCGCCGGTCTCGGAGCCCGCGATACCCTGCGCCTGGAGGCCGGCATGCGCCTCTACGGCAACGACATGGACCGCGGCACCAATCCGCTCGAAGCGGGGCTTGACTGGACGCTGAGCCTGGACAAGGACTTCATCGGGCGGGACGCGATCGTGCAGGCTCGCCGGAATGGGCTCACCCGGCAGCTGGTGGGCTTCAAGATGCTCGATCGCAGTATTCCCCGTCACGGGTACGCGGTGGTCAGGGACGGCGCGCGGGTCGGCATCGTGTCCTCAGGCAATGTCTCCTTTACGCTCGGCTACAACATCGGAATGGCCTACGTCCCCCCGGCGCTGGCCGCGCCAGGCTCTCATTTCGGCGTCGATGTCCGTGGCACCGCTGCGCCGGCGGAGGTGGTGGCCCTACCCTTTTACAAGCGCCCGCACCCGAAATGAACACAAGGGGGAAGCGATGGCAGACCTAACCGGCATGCGATTCGCCGAGAGCCACGAGTGGGTCCGCGGCGATGGCGACACGGCGACGGTCGGCATCACCGAATACGCGCAATCGCAGCTCGGCGACGTGATCTACCTGGAGCTGCCGAGTGTGGGCCAGCAGCTCGATGCCGGCGCGCGGCTGGGGGTGATCGAATCGGTCAAAGCCGCCTCCGATCTCTACAGCCCGGTCGGAGGTGAGGTGAGCGAGGTCAACGAGGAGCTCAAGGATCACCCCGAGTACGTCAATCAGGATCCCTACGGCAAGGGCTGGATCATCAAGCTCCGCGCCGTCAAGGAAAACCCGAAGCTTCTCGACCAGAAGGCCTACGACGACTTCGTGAAGGCCCAGTGACCTACCTGCCGAACGCGGCGGCGGAGCGCGCGGAGATGCTCAAGGCGCTCGAGCTGCAGTCGCTGGACGATCTGTTCAGGCACCTGCCAGAGACGCTTCGTCTCGATAGGATCGAGCTTCCGGAGCCGCTCTCGGAGGTGGAGCTGGTGCAGTACATGCGCGAGCTGGGCCGCCTCAACGTGCGGACTCCTCCGTCACACAGCTTTCTCGGTGCTGGGGCATCACGTCGCTTCAGCCCGGCGATCGTCAACCAGGTCATCTCCCGGCCCGACTTCTACACGACCTACACGCCCTACCAGGCGGAGGCCAGCCAGGGCACGCTGCAGGCGACCTACGAGTTTCAGACCATGATCAGCCTCCTCACCGGTCTGGACGTCGCCAACGCCTCGCTGTACGACGGCGCGACGGCACTTGCCGAGGCGACCGCCATGGCGGTGGCGCACACGAACCGTCAGAACGTGGTGGTGGCCGGCGCGCTGCATCCCGAGTATGCCCAGGTCCTCAAGACCTACTCGGAAGCGCAGCATTACGAGATCCTGCGGGTCGCTCCTGCAGCGGACGGGCGCGTCGACCGGCAGAAGCTGGAGGAGGCCATCACCGGTACCACCGGTGCCGTCATCCTGCAGCAGCCCAACTTCTATGGCGTGCTGGAGGATCCCCAACCGATCAGTGACCTGGCCCATCGCTCGGGCGCCCTGCTGATCGCCTGCGTCGATCCCATCTCGCTCGGGATCCTGGCCGCGCCTGGTGACTACGGCGCCGACCTCGCGGTTGGTGACGGGCAACCGCTCGGGATTCCGCTATCGTTCGGCGGACCCTACGTCGGGTTCATCGCCTGCACGGAAGCGCTGATGCGGCGCATGCCGGGCCGGCTGGTCGGCGCCACAGTCGATGCCCAGGGCCGGCGTGGTTACGTACTCACCCTCCAGGCTCGCGAGCAGCACATCCGGCGCGAGCATGCCACTTCCAATATCACGACCAACCATGCCTTGATGGCGCTCGCGGCCACCGTCTACCTCGCCCACATGGGCGGGGCGGGCCTCAAGCAACTCGCCGAGCTGAGCACGCAGCGAGCTCATCATTTGGCCGCGCGAGTCGTCGAACGATTGGGATACCGGCTGGCGTTCGATGGCCCCTTTCTCTGGGAATTCGTGATCCGCACTCCCCATCCAGCCGAGCAGACCCAAGCCCTGATGCTGGAGCGGGGCGTTCTGCCCGGCTTGCCGCTCGGTCGATTCTTCCCCGAGCTCGCGGATGCCTTGCTGGTCTCGGTCACCGAGCTCAACCATCCGCGCGCGATCGACCAGTTTGTGGAGGCGCTGGCGTGAGCGAGCCATTGCTGTTCGAGCTGGGCAGCCACGACCGGCCGAGCCCGCGGCTGCCCGCGCCGGGCGTCAAGACGCGACCGCTCAATGAGCTGGTGCCCATCAGCCTGCGGCGGCAGTCGGCGCTGCCGATCGCGTCCCTCAGCGAGCCCGAGGTGGCCCGGCATTTCGGCCGCCTCGGCAGGCTGAACTTCAACCTTCACCAGGGCCTCTACCCGTTGGGCTCGTGCACCATGAAGTACAACCCCGCCGTCAACGAGGCGCTCTCCCGCCTCGATGACTTTGCCGACCTTCACCCCTACCACCCACCCGCGCGGGCCCAGGGGGCCTTGCGCCTGATGTGGGAGTTGGAGCGGGCCCTGCTCGCCCTGACCGCGATGGACCGGATGAGCCTGCAACCGGCCGCGGGCGCGCACGGCGAGTGGACCGGATTGCGCATGATCCAGGCCTACCATCGCAGCCGCGGGGAAAGCCGCGACGAGGTGCTCGTCCCGGACAGTGCCCATGGCACCAACCCGGCGAGCGCCACCCTCTCCCACCTGAAGACCGTGACGGTCCGTTCCGGGTCCGACGGCCAGGTGGATCTGGACGATTTCAAGACCAAGATTTCCACTCGAGTCGCGGCCGTGATGCTCACCAATCCGAACACCGTCGGTCTCTTCGAGAAAGACATCCTGGAGATCGCCCGGCTCTCCCACCAGCACGGGGTGCAGCTCTACTACGACGGGGCGAACCTCAATGCGCTGGTCGGCGTGGCGCGGCCGGGGGACATGGGCTTCGACGTCGTTCACCTCAACCTGCACAAGACCTTCTCCACCCCGCACGGCGGTGGTGGCCCCGGTGCCGGCCCGGTCGGGGTGAAGTCCCACCTCGTTCCCTTCCTGCCCATCCCCACCGTCGAGCGAACCGACGAGGGGTTCCGCTTTGAGTACGAGCGGCCGCAGTCGATTGGAAAAGTGCGGTCGTTCTACGGCAACTTCGGAATGCTGCTGCGCGCGTATGCCTACATCCGCACCTACGGCAACACCATCAACGAGGTCGCGCAGAACGCGGTGCTCAACGCCAGCTACCTGCGCCATCATCTGCGGCGCTCCTTCGATGATGCATTCAGCGGGCCATCCCTGCACGAGTTCGTCCTGACGGCGAAGAAGGCGAAGTTACAGGGCGTATCGGCGAAAGACATCGCCAAACGGCTGATCGATCTCGGCTTCCACCCGCCGACGGTCTACTTCCCGCTCATCGTTCCGGAGGCCCTCATGATCGAGCCCACCGAAACCGAGTCCAAGGCAACGCTTGACGCCTTTGTTGCCGCGGTCGAGCAGATCGTCGAGGAGATTGCGAAAGATCCGGCGCTGGTCAAGACCGCTCCGCACAACGCCCCGGTGGGACGGCTCGACGAGGTGCGTGCCGCGCGCCAGCTGGATCTGCGCTGGCGGCCACCGATCACAAAGGGCGCTCCCGTCGTCGCGTCCTGACCCTTGGTTGCGCCACGAGCCGGTCATGCAGCCATTCCGTCGCCAGGCCGGCCGCCGCCCATAACGGGAAATAGTCGATTCGGATCAGGCCGTCGAGCTGCCAGCGAGCTCTGGCATAGTCCCAGGGCGCACGGCCGACAAGCCGGCGGAGGAGCCGGCCCGTGACGTACTCCACCGCATGGAATCCGCCGCCGTACACGACGGCGCGGCCCCAAATCGGCACGCGACCGCGGATCGCCTCGTGAACCGGCTCGAACAACGGCTGAATGAGCCCATAGATCGGCAACATCAGGGGGCTGGTGTGGGGACGAAACCGCTGCGTCCTCACAAGACTTGTACAACCGGTGAAAAACAACTCTCCGAGGCAGCCGGCAAGGGCATAAACCAGTGCCCGTGGCAGCGGCCTCATCGAGCCCCGGACGCGCCCCTCTTTAGGCGCGAACATAGGTCAATTTTCGCACCGAAATTGGGTATAATTTGAATACGCGATTTGCTCAATCCTAAGGGACAAACGACGGCTGCCTACGACGCCAAAGCTATCCAGGTTCTGGAGGGTTTGGAGCCGGTCAGACGCCGTCCCGGAATGTACATCGGGTCCACCGATAACCGGGGTCTGCACCACCTCATCTACGAGATCGTCGACAACTCTATTGACGAGGCGCTCGCCGGCTTCTGCACCCGGATCGAGGTCACCCTCCACCAGGACGGCTCGGCGTCCGTCGCCGACAACGGCCGGGGGATCCCAGTCGACATAATGAAGGACCAGGGGAAGCCGGCCCTCGAGGTGGTCATGACCAAGCTGCACGCCGGCGGAAAGTTTGGTGGTGGCGGCTACAAGGTGTCGGGCGGCCTGCATGGGGTCGGGCTCTCGGTCGTCAACGCACTCTCGGAGCGGCTCCAGGTGACGGTGATGCGCCACGGCAAGCAGTACTCGCAGGAGTACCGGCGTGGCACGCCCGTCACGCCCCTGAAGGCCACCGGGAAGGCGGATACGACTGGCACCTACATCCGCTTCTGGCCGGATCCCGAGGTCTTCGAGGAGCTCGGCTTTCACTGGGACATCGTCTCGCATCGGCTGCGCGAGCTCGCCTTTCTCAACAAAGCGCTGACCATCCTGTTGCGCGATGAGCGCGTCGACCTGGACTACACCTTCTATTTCGAGGGTGGCATCAGCGCCTTTGTGAAGTACCTCAACCGCGATAAGGGATGGGTGAACCTTCGGCCGCTGCACGTAGAGCGTGAGATCGACGGCAACACGGTTGAGGTCGCCCTTCAGTACAACCAGGGCTTTACGGAGAATGTTCTCGCGTTCGCCAACGATATCAATACGGTCGAGGGCGGCAGCCATCTTACCGGCTTCCGCTCCGCGCTGACGTCCGTCTTGAACAAGTACGCGCGCAAGGCGAACCTGATGCGCGAGCAGGATCCCAACCTCACCGGCGACGACGTGCGCGAGGGCTTGACGGCCGTCATCAGCGTCAAGGTACGAGAGCCGCAATTCGAAGGTCAAACCAAGACCAAGCTAGGTAACTCCGAAGTTCGCGGTCAGGTCGAAACGGTGTTCTCGGAAGCCTTTACCCAGTACCTGGAGGAGAATCCTCCGGATGCGCGGCGGATCATCGAGAAGTGCCTGGTGGCGGCCCGTGCTCGGGACGCGGCCAAACGTGCCCGCGAGCTGGTGCAGCGAAAGTCGCTGCTCGAATCGTCGACGCTCCCCGGCAAGCTGGCCGACTGCTCCGAGCGCGACCCGAGCCTCTGC
>VBGO01000194.1 GCA_005882525.1 Chloroflexota bacterium | reverse complement strand
ATCATGGCGGCGTCGAAGTTGTGGCTCGCGTCGTAGCTACCGGCGGCGATCAGGCGCATTCCGGCGTGAACATCACTGAGGGAACCGGCCTGGCGCTTACCCTTGGCAATGATCTCGAAATATTTCGTGCTGCTGTTGACGGTCAGCCGAACGTCCTTGCCATCGCGGGTGCGAACCGTGATCACGTTTCCGCTGACGCTTTCGACTTTCCCCGCGAGGTGCGCCCGGCCGAGATGAATCCGCTTGGCGTAGAGCTTGCCGTCGCGCGACTCGTAGCGAACGCTGACATGGCTGTTGACTTCGATCTCGGACCAGCTCGCCTTCTCGTTGCGGCCCTTGACAACGATGGTGGCATCGGTCCGGAGGAAGGTCTTGCTGCCTGCCTTCGCGTTCTTGATCGTGAGCTGCGTTTCGTTGATAGCCGTCACGGTCCCGGCGAAGACATCTTTCAGTGCCGGGCGCTGCTTTGTCGTTGGGCTGGCCGCCGTGGTGGCCGACGGCGTTGCCGCCATGGCCCCCGTGGCCAGCACGCCTGCGAGAATTCCCGCGGTTGCGATCCCTGCGAATACCTTGCCGAACATTGGTGAACGACCTCCTGTTTTTTCGACGTTTCCGACAAGGCTCATGGTTGCGCCGGCCGCTGAGGCGACCGGCACGGAAGTCTTAGACCTCGCTGAGAAGACGAGACGGGGGAGGGCCCGGCTGGGGCCTCCCCATAGGCGCCTTACCGAAAGTACTGGCGCATGGCCGAGGCGTTCGCCGCCTGCCCGAGCGCACTCAGTCCCCAGGAGTCCTCCATGGTTCGCAGCAGGCTGTAATGCGTTTCGTTGACGGTCGAGCGAAGCCCGGCATAGGCGTTGGGCGCAATCACCAGGGTGGCCACCTGTCCGCCTGCGGCGTTGCCGCAACACCCGGCCGTGGTCGAGCCCTCGTCCCAGGTGATGAACAGCGCTCCGCCGTTCTGGAAAGCAGGGGAGGCAAGGATGCCGGGGACGACGTTCCGGAGCCAGGCGTCGCCGGTCGCGACCGAGCAGTCGTGCATGTCATTGCACATGTTGGGGGTGATCCAGGCGAGGTTCGGCGCGTTGATACTCGCCAGGTCGGTGCTGAACTGCGCGAATGGGACGACGTGCGCCGCACAGCGGCTCGCGTTGGTGCGGATGTTGTCGTAGTAGATGAACGGGTTGTGCTTCTGCATGTAGGGATAGGCGTCGCCGAGGTAGCAGCTCGACGGCATGCCCTCCATGTACGCCTTCCAGGTACGACCGCCAGCCTCGACCTGGTCGCCGATGTTCGTGGCGTTCACGTAGCAGCCGGTGCAGTCGCTCGCGATGCCGAAGGTGCTGCCGGCCGTGAGGGCGAGGTAGTTGGGCAGGCTCGGATGGCTGATCGCGAAGTAGCTGGTGGCCAGCCCGGAGCTGGCGGCCAGGCTATTGATGTACGCGGCGGCGCCATTTCCGACGATCGCCGTCGACTCTTCGTTTTCCATCACGATCACGAAGGCGTGCGAGAACTGCGGTAGGTTCCCGGTCGGCGTCGGCGTCGGCGTCGGCGTCGGCGTCGGCGTCGGTGTCGGCGTGGGCGTCGGAGTCGGTGTCGGAGTCGGTGTCGGCGCGGGCGTCGGAGTCGGCGCGTGCGTGGGCTTTGGATGGCGATGTTTGGTCGATCCGTTGCCGGCCGGATGCGTTCGTGCTTCCACCGTGAGGGTCATGGTCAGCAGGCTGACGGTAAGGACGGATGCAACGATGGCATAGAAGGCGAGTGTCCTCTTCATTGTGGCCCACCATATGCGGCGAGCGGGCGGTCGGACATCCGAGCTCTTTACAGGTTCACGGACGGGTTGACTGGGCGAAAAGCGTGCCGGTCGAGTGTCATGTTGCACCGTCCGCGATAAACGACCCCTCCATTTGTATTGGTGGCGTAAGCGGTCTTAACGACTATTAGCCGGTTCGCGATCGTTCCTTGTCGGCGATTTGACGGTCGGGTTAATCTCCACGAAAGGGCGGGATCCTGTTAGGTCCTCCGTAGCCTTGCGGCCGTATCGTCGGCCGCAATGGGATCGGCTGTCACCATCCACCTGGCCGAGCTCGAAACGGCCCCTGAGGGCGAGGATCGGCGCCTCGCCGGCTTCGATTACGGCCCGATCACCGGGCTCCTGAACGATGCCAGCATCAGCGAAGTGATGGTCAACGGACCCAACCAGGTGTACATCGAGCGCAAGGGCCAGCTCACACCGGTCGACGTCAAGTTCGCGAGCGATGCCGAGCTGATCCGAGTGATCCGCGAGATCGCGGCGTTCGTCGGGCGCCGGATCGACGAGGAATCGCCGATGGTCGACTGCCGGCTTCCGGACGGCTCGCGGGTCAACGCCGTCATTCCACCCCTCGCGATCGACGGAGCCTCACTCACGATTCGAAAGTTTGCCCGGGATCCGTTCACGGTCCAGGACTTGATCAGTTTCGGCTCGCTGACCGCCGAGGCGGCGGGGTTCCTGGAAGCCTGCGTCAAAGCCCAGTTCAACATCCTGGTCGCGGGTGGTACCGGTTCGGGCAAGACCACCACATTGAACGTGCTGTCGTCATTCATCCCGGACAACGAACGGGTAGTCACCATCGAGGACGCCGCGGAGCTGCAGCTTCGCCAGCCGCATAAGGTCCGCCTCGAGTCCCGGCCATCACGGGTCGACGGCACCGGCCGGATCAGTATCCGGGAGCTGGTGGTCAACGCGCTCCGCATGCGGCCGGACCGGATCGTCATTGGTGAGTGCCGCAGCGGCGAGGCGCTGGACATGTTGCAGGCGATGAATACGGGCCACGATGGCTCGCTGACGACCATCCACGCCAACTCACCGCGCGACGCGCTCGCCCGCCTCGAGACGCTGGTCCTGATGTCCGGGGTCGACCTTCCGCAGCGTGCCATCCGGGAGCAGATCGCGTCGGCAATCCATGTGATCGTCCAGCAGTCGCGGCTGCGAGACGGCTCGCGGCGGATCATGAACATCACCGAGGTGGTCGGTCGGGAAGGCGACACGATCACGCTGCAGGATGTCTTCCTGTTCGAGGAAACGGGCGTCGACGGGAACGGAAAGATCCAGGGTAGGCTCGCTCCTACCGGTATCCGCCCACACGCAATGGCCAAGATTTACTCCAAAAAGGTGGCGCTGTCGCCGGCACTCGCCGCCCTCTATCCTGACCGCAAGGCGCCGGACTTCACACTGGGGGTGCGCCGATGAACGTGGTACAGCCGGAGTCGATCGATCAGGAGATCGTGCGCGATATCGCCGCCGACATGCGGGGCGAGCTCGACCGGATCCAGGAGCAGATGGCCGAGCTGAACCGCGAGCACTTGCGGGCACTGGCGCTCAAGGCGATTTTCGGGGCCGACCCGCTGACGCGGGAACGCTTCAACCACCTGCACGACCACATCGACCAGTTCCCTGGAAAGATGGCGGAACTGCGGGAGGAAGAGCGGCTGCTTACCCGCTGGCTCGACCGCTGCCGAGATCTACTCGACTTGAAAGCCGCCTGACCCGATAATTGCGCCGTGGAGCCCGCGACGGGCCTGGAGCAGTTCTTCGACGCCGCCGAGCGGCTCGTAGCTGATCGTGGCGCCAACCCGGCAGCATTCGCGCGAATCGGCGACCTGCTTCGGATCGTGGCGGCCGATGCAACCCTGATCGACGAGTCGAGACTCGATGCGCTGCATCAGTCAAGCGCACAGGCGACGATTCTCGGTCACCGGCGCACGGGATCGACACTGATGTTGGGGCGCTTTTCGGCCGAGGCGCCGACCCCCGTCCACAATCACAACTCGTGGGGCGTCCTTTGCGTGGTACGCGGGCGCGACCGACACATCGTATGGAGGCGGCAAGACGACGGCTCTCGGTTGGGATGGGCAGAGCTGGAAATCATCGAGACTCGCGAGCTGGCCCCGGGAGACGTGGCCTGGTTTCCGGATGTCCCGGGTGACATTCACAGTCAGCAGGGGATCGGGGAGGCCGCCTGGGAGCTCGTGTACTTCGGCCGTGATCCGAATGCTAGGCCGCGGATGTACTTTGACCCGCAGACTGGTCGTGTCGAGCTGCGGACCGCTGTTTAGCGCGGCTTAGATCTCGAGCGCGCGGACGATGAAGTCGCGGCTGCCGTCCCACGTCCAGCACGTCTGCAGGGTCAGGGTGGACGCCGCGGTAGCGCCCAGCGGCCACATCTGCGTGTTGCTCACGATCGTCGTCGAGCTGACCCGGTAGGTGCGGACCCGGCCTGAGGGATCGCCGTAGCGGATGATATCGCCGGCCCGGAGTCCGAGGATTGGGGTGAAGACCCCCGGGTTGTGCGCCATGACATAGATGTTGTTCGCGCCGGCGCAACTCCAGCGCCACGTGCCCCACCGAGGAACCGGCGCCCGTCCCAGGCAGTCCCGATACCAGCCCACCGGTTGGTTCAGACCGAGCCGCGGGATCACGATCGTGTTGGCCCGGACGACGGCCGGCGCCGGCGCGGGACGGGGCGCTGCGGCGACCGGACGAACCGCCGTCGCCAAGGGCGCGGAGACCAGCGGTACTGGCGTGGCCGCCGCGGCAAGCAGGGCGGCAGCCGCCGCCACTTCGGCGGCATCGCGCTGCTGGTTGATCGACTGGCGTATCAGGCGGTGCTCACCAGCGTCGACGTCGCGGGCGCCTACAGCCCCCTGGGCCGCGTGAGCAGCACTCTGGAACGAGATGGGATGCGAGGTGAGCAGTGGGAAGCTCAGGAGCCAGACGGCGATACCGCCCAAGAGAGGGGCACGCCAGCGGCGCAGAAACCCGGCCATGGGTCGCGCAACGCGCCCGCGGCGCCAAGGTTTGCGCCGTTTACACGATCGTCACGCGCCGGTCAGATACCGAGAGTGACGGCGACTATGCGATCTTGGCTTGCGCCTGCGCCGGCCCAAGGTAGCGCTCGGCCACCGCGATCAGCTCCTCGAGCTCGTACGGCTTGGTCAGGCATTCCGCGCAGCCGGCCGCGATCGCGGTCTCCCGGTCGCCGACCATGGCATGAGCCGTGATCGCCACCACCGGGATCGGCGCCAGCGCCGGGTCGGCCTTGAG
>VBGO01000193.1 GCA_005882525.1 Chloroflexota bacterium | reverse complement strand
ATGACCTCTCGGTGGTGCGGCACATCAGCGACCGGGTGATGGTGATGTACCTCGGAAAGATCGTGGAGGTCGCTGACAGTGCCGAGATCTACCGCAATCCGCGCCATCCCTACACCAAGGCGCTCCTTTCGGCGATTCCCATCCCGGACCCGGACATTCAGGCCAAACGACGGATCGTCCATCTCAGCGGAGAGATCCCCTCGCCGGTCAACCCTCCATCGGGCTGCCGGTTTCATCCGCGCTGCCCCATCGCCCAGGTGCCGACGCCGTGTGCCGAGATCGAGCCGCCCCTGGAAGAGAAGGCGCGCGACCATCGAGCCGCCTGCCACTTCTCTGAAAAGGTGCCCGTGGCTGTATGAGGAACAGGTCGACGGCGTTTCTGGCGGCTGGCGTACTCGGCGTGGCGGCGTTGCTGCTGGGGCAAGCCTGGGACTTTTACCTCCACGCCGCGGACCCCACCCTGGCGCACCGGGAGGGAATCTTTACCCTGACCAACCCCGGCCATGTGCTGCTCGGCGCCGGCCTCATCCTCGTGGTCGTGGGCGTTCTCGGGGCTGGCTATTCGCACCTGCCGATTGGGTCCTGGGGGCGGCGCGCTTTCCTGGCCGGCTTTCTGGTGTTGATTGCCGTGTCGGGCGTGACGGCGGGTTGGGCGGCGTCGATCGAGTTGTCGGCCCAACAGCGACTGATCGCAGCCGACCAGCACGCCGTCGCGGCGACCCACCAGGCGCCGGCGACCGGGGTCGCACACGAGGGGTCGACACCCATCTCGGTGACCGCCGCCCAGCTGAAGGCCGCGGCCCGGTTGTATGAACAAACGAAGGCGGCCGCCGAGAAGTATCGGGATCTCCGCGCGGCCATCGCCGCAGGCTACCAGCCGATGGAGCCGCCCGACCTGGAGATCGCTCATTACGTCAACCGCGCCTACTTTACCGACGGGGACATCCTGAAACCGGAGCACATCCAGTCGCTCATCTACTACAACAGTCCCAAAGGGCCGGTGCTGATCGGCGCCATGTTCATCATGCCCAGGCTTGGCATGCCGGGTCCGGAAATCGGTGGGGTCCTTACCAGCTGGCATCACCATGATGACCTATGCTTCGACCGCAAAACCAACATGGTTGTGGCCTTCGTCGGCGACTCCGTCTTCGATAATCCGGGCAAGTCGAGCCGCTCCTGCCCGCTCGGGAGCAGCCGGCAGGAGACACCCGAGATGCTCCATGTCTGGCTGATCGACAATCCGGCGGGACCATTCGATTCGGACATGGCGCCCGGCGACATTCAGGCAATCCTCGCCCGCAGCGGAGCCAGCTGATCGTTCGCGCCGTCCCGCGCTGACCGTCCATCCCCATGATCGCGCCGGGCCGCCGGAGATCCTTCCAGCGCCGGGTGCTGGCCTGGTACGCGATAAACGGCCGCGACCTGCCGTGGCGAAAGACCCGTGACCCCTACGCCATCCTGGTTTCCGAGGTGCTCTCGCACCAGACCCAGATCACTCGAGTGCTTCCCGTCTATGAGCGCCTCCTCGGGCGCTATCCATCGGTTCAGGCGCTGGCCCAGGCGCCGCTGGCGGACCTGAAGGCGATCACCGATCCGCTGGGCTACAAGATCCGCGGCGGCTGGCTACATGCTGCGGCGCTGCGCGTCGCCGACCGCGGAGGCGTCTTTCCCGCGACGATCGAGGAGCTTTGCCGGCTGCCGGGGGTGGGACGGTATACAGCGGGCGCCGTGATGAGCTTCGCCCACCATGCAGACGCGCCGGTGCTCGACACGAATGTGGCCCGCCTGCTGCGACGGCATTTCGGCGTCGTGGTGTCGCCTCGAGCCCGCACCCGTCAGCTCTGGGATCTGGCGGCCGCCGTCATTCCGAAAGGTCACGGTTACCTGATCAACCAGGCTCTGATGGACCTGGGCGCCCTGGTGTGCCGGTCGCGCGCACCGCGCTGCAACGTGTGCCCATTGCGCCGCAGCTGCGCCTTCAGGGCGAACATCAGGCAGGGGTCCAGTCGACCCCTGCCTAACTGAACGACTCGGTTCTAGCTCGTCATCCGCATGATGCCGAAGACAGCGCCCTGCGGATCGCCAAGGATGGCGAAGCGCCCGCCCGGAAAGTCTTGCGGCGCCATGTTGACCTTACCGCCGAGCTCCCTTGCTTTCGTTGCCGTGGCATCGACGTCGGCCACCCCGAAGTAAACCAGCCAGAACGACGGGACGCTGGATGGCATATCCTTGCCCATCTCCATGCCGCCGCCGATACTCTCGCCGCCAAGCTGCCACTCGGTGTACGGTGGCTGCCCTTCGCCCATCGGGCTAGTTTTGTCCCCCCAGCCGAAGACCTTCTTGTAGAAAGGCTTCGTCTTCTCGACACCCCGGCCATTCAGCTCGGCCCAGGCAAAACTGTTCGGTTGATTCGTTACATCGAAGCCCTTCATCTTTGCCGGTTGCCAGACTGAGATGAACGCCCCGATCGGGTCCTGGAAGACGGCCATCGAGCCCTGCCCCAGAACGTCCATCGGCTCCAGGGCGACGGTCCCGCCCGCCTCGCGCACTTTTTTCGCGGTCGCCGCGGCGTCGTCGGTCGCGATGTAAACGGACCAGGCCGCCGGCTGGCCCGGATTCTGGACCGGCCCCAGCGCGGTCACCTGCTTGCCGCCGAGCTTGAAGATGACGTAACCACCGGCCTCGGGTCCCTGGTCCTCCGGCTGCCAGCCGAACAACTTGCTATAGAAGGTCCTTCCGGCGGCGGCATCGGTCGTCGATAGATCCGCCCAGGCTGGTTTGCCGGGCGCGGATACAGCGGTTTCTGGCATGTAAATTCCTCCTCCTGCCCTCCTGGGCAGAAGACGATATTAGCCGCCGCCTCGCTGAACTTTCAACCCGCGAATACGACCGTGAGTCTTCGCCCCAATTTCTAAGCCGGCTCGTTTTCCTCCACGAACACACGCCCGGTATCGGTGATCCGCGCCGGTTCTCTTACCGCAAAGTAGATCAACAGCGCGATGCCGGCCACCATCCAGATCCCGATGATGATCGGGGCCAGGTTCGCGGGTGGTGCCAGGGAAGTGATGCCGAGGTTCAGGAAGTCGATACCGAAGGCTGCCACCAGCGCCGGCAGGAAGATCAGGGTGCCGGCGATGGGCACCAGACCATTGAGCAGAAAATTGAACTCGGTCCGGCGCTCCCTCAAGTAGAAAACGAGGTTGCTGAGGTTGGTGAGGATGTAAATCGTGACGACGACGATGGTCGCCACCGTCGCCAGCAGCGCAAACGCCGGGATGGGACCACCGGCGACCAGGCCGAGCGCCACCGCCAGGATGATGCCGCCCCCCGCCTGCACGTTTACCGCGACGTGAGGCGTTGAAAAGCGGGGATGGATGCGGCTAAGCATTCGCGGCAGGAGGCCGATGCGCGCCAGCGCGTAACCGACCCTGGTCGCCGCATTGACCCCGGCGTTGGAGTTGGCGATGGCGCTGTTCAGCACGGCGAGGATCACGATGATCAATCCTGGTCCCCAGACCGCCTGCGCCATGCCGGACCAGGGATCGCCGCCATTGAAGCCGATGAAGTCCTTGGCCATCTTGTCGGGCCCAAAGTACACACTCGCGGCGTAGTAGCAAAACAGGTAAAACAGGCCGATCAAGAGCGCCGACAACAGGACCGCCCGGGGAATCGTCTTGCGCGGCTCTTTCGCTTCTTCAGCCAGTGGAGCGGCGGCCTCGAAGCCGATGAAGGCGAGGATGGCGAAGATCATCGCCGGAAAAATCGAGCCGAGTCCCTTGGCGTTTCCGCTGTTCGGGCCAAAGATGGATAGCGTATTGCGGTCCCCGGCCGCGATTACCAGGGTGACGGCGAGGGCAAGGAAAACCACGATCTCGAAAACGCCAAGCGCAACGCCGGTGCCCGTCGACAGCCGGATGCCGCGATAGGTCAGGAACCAGACGATCAGGCCGGCGAGCACGGCGAAGGGCGCCCAGAGCCAGACAGGCCAGCCGAAATGCGAGTGCAGGTTCGCGGCCAGCTCGTTACCGAAGACCAGATACAGCAGCGGCGCGACGATCGGCTCGGCCAGGATGAAGCCCCAGGCAACCAGGAATCCCACATACGGATGAAGACCGCGCGAACTGTAGGTGTAGAGCCCGCCCGCGGACGGAAGATGCTTCGCCAGCTGCCCGATGCTGACGGCACAAAGCAGACATGCGATGAGGGCGAGCAGAACGGCGAGCGGGATACTCCCTCCGGCGTAGGGAACACCGACGATGATGGAGAAGGCGACGGCGGCCGCGGGAGCCATGTGGGTGATGGATTGGAATAGGGTCGGCGCCAAACCCACGGCGTTGCGTTCGAGTCGACGCGCGTCGACGGATGTACTCATGAGTCCCTCCTTCCTTTAGGCGCGAACATAACATTTCGCGTGGGCCGTGGCAATGCCGAGGCGGGCTGGGCTAGCCGGCGTCCGGGGCGGCGCTCTCGTGCGCCACGGTCGCCTCCGCATCGGCACGCGAGATGACCCCCAACAGCCGGCCGTCCAGGGTGGTTACCAGGCTGCTGGTCTGGATGTCGTGGTCCCGCATCGACTTGAGCAGTTCCTGGAGGGTCACGTTCGGCCGGAACGTCTTCGGCCCGGGCCGCATCACCTGCTCAGCGGTCGCCGCCGGGTCGGCGTCGAGCTCCTTCTTGCGCAACAGCCCCAGCACCACCCGTGACGGGTTGACGACGACGCAGGTATCCCATCCCGCCGAACGGTCCCGGATGTCACCGACCCGGGCGCGGAGATCGCAGGTCGGCACCTCGGCGTCGGCGACGTCGCCAACCCAGATCTCATCCGTGGCCTTGCCCTCGCGCGGCTCGTTCTCCTCGTACCAGGCCTGCTTGCCGGGGACGTAGTCGATCACGCTCTTGAACCCCATCGTCTCGAGCCGCCACGCGGCCCGTGGCGAGAGGTCTCAACCGAAGTCGTTGCAGTAGACCAGGACCGGCCGGGTGCGGTCGAGCCCCGTCACCGTCTTTTCATCCAGCCGCTTCAGCGGGATATTAATGGCGCCCGGCAGGTGGTCATGCGCGAAATCGTCTTCGTCCAGGACGTCGACCAACTGGGCGCCGCGCTCGAGCAGCTGCTTGACCTCGGCCGCCGAAAAAACCTGCGAGGGCATGGTCCTTAATGTACCCGGGCCCCCGCCCGACGGGCTCAGCGGGCTCGCATCCGGTTGTTCTTCGGGAGGTGCTCGACCTCGGCGAGCCCCAGCGCCTCCATCACCGGCGGCACGTACATCCCGAAGCGGCCGCACAAGCCCTTCTTGAGCCCGTACCAGCCGCCCACCGGATTCTTCGGCGAGCGGGCCCAGGCCTCGACGGTCCCCTCGGCGGCCAGCTTCTGTTCATCGGCGCTGCGTACCCGATCCCTTGACGGTGGCTTTTGCCATTAGCATCCTCCTCTCCCGCGGCGGGCCGATCGGTCCCTTGCCGGGCTCCCCCTATGGTAACCAGATGGTTACGGTCCTGCTCGCTTCATCGATCAGCGCGCCCAGACGCCGACCGGGGTGACGTGTAATGGCACATCGACGAGGATGAGCTCCGACGGTTCTTGGGCTGTGAGCTCAAGGCGAGGCTCGTCGAGAATCTTGACCGCGTCACCAGCCCCAAGCTCGTCGGCGCCGACGGTCACGTGGCCCTCGATCAGATAGAGATAACCCCCGCGCCCGGGCCGGAAGTCATGCGCGAGGGCACGGCCGGGCTCGAGGCGGCTGACGTAGACGGCGGCGTCCTGGTGGACCCTGATGGGATCGCTTTCCGCCGGCCCGATGACCTTCAGGAAACGATCGGTGCGCTCCTCCGCGGTGAACTGGCGCTGCTGCAGCGATGGCGGGAGGCCCGCCGTGTCCGGGAGGATCCAGAGCTGCAGGAACTCCATCGGGTCGGTTTTGGAACCGTTTTGCTCGGAGTGCTCGGCCCCTGAGCCAAGCGTCATCAGCTGCACGCCACCGGGATGGAGGGTGCCGTCGTTCCGCAGGCTATCGGCATGGCGGAAGATCCCCCTCCATACGTACGTAATTCCCTCGACGTCGGCGTGCGGGTGCATCGGCCAGATCGCGCCTGGCGCCAGCCGATCGTGATTGAAGACCCGCAGCGGCCCGACCCCCATCTGTCGGGGATCGCGATAGCGATCAAACGAGAAGTGCCAGCGGGCCTGGAACCAGCCGCCCTCTTCGTGGTGGATCTCGCGGTCCCGGCGTATGTCGAGCATGGCTCCCCTCTGCAAGGGTACCGCCCGGGTGTCGCCGACGGGCGCCGGCCCCCCGCTAACTCCACTCGAGCGCGAGGACGGCCACCAGCACGGGAACCACGGCGCCAGCTAGGGAATCTGGATCGAGCGCTTGGAGAGGCCCATCCAGTAGCCGTCGATGATACTCGGCAGGGGCGCTCCGTTGCTGTCACCGGCGCCGAGAGTGACGAACAGGGGCGCCAGGTGCTCGGTTCGGGGATGCGCGTAGCGGACCGCAGGGGCGCGGTGGATAAAGTCGGACAGCTCGTCGACATCGCCGTGTTCGAGGGCTTCGTGCGCCCAGGCGTCGAATTCGGTCGACCACGCCGGCGGCGGCGCGTCCAGGCGAAAGTCGCGGAGAAACGGCAGACCGTGGGTCAGGAAGCCGCTGCCGATCACCAGCACGCCCTGGTCGCGAAGCGGGCGCAGCCGGCGACCGATTTCGAAGAGCTCCTCGGGATCGAGGCTCGGCATCGAGACCTGGAGCACCGGCACGTCGGCAGCCGGATACATCACGGTGAGCGGCACGTAGGCGCCGTGGTCAAGCCCGCGATCGGGCTCTTCGGCAACCGGCTGATCGGAAAGCAGGCGCCGAACGTCGGCGGCCAGCTCAGGCGCGCCCGGCGATGGATATCGTG
>VBGO01000192.1 GCA_005882525.1 Chloroflexota bacterium | reverse complement strand
CTGGGGGCTGGTTCTGGACTTATCGATGCCGCCGTGAATGCCCACGTCTCGCTGAATCGCGGCGTTCGATACATGGGATGGCTTCATGCCTCGTGGGCGGTGGGCGCCGCGCTCGGTCCGCCGCTGGTAGTCATCTCGCTTGCGGCGACAGGCTCGTGGCGAGCATCGTTTGCGGCCCTGGCGGTGGCGTTCCTGGCGGTCGGGTTGATCGTCGGTTCCCGCCGCCGTGACTGGATCCACACGGCGAGTATCCAGCGACATGCGGTGACAACAACGCCCGTCCCCGCGGAATACCGCCGAGCGCTGGTCGTCTTGACCTGCCTGTGCTTCCTGGGCGGAGGGCTCGAAGCGACCGCGGGCGATTGGTCGTATACACAGTTGACGGTCGGCCGGTCGCTTTCCGCCGGGTTGGCCAGCACGAGTGCCTCTTTGTTCTGGGCCGGCTTGGCGGCCGGCCGGGTCGCGCTCGGGCTGCTCGGCAATCGCGTCGCGCCGATCCGCCTGCTGGACGCCGGCATCACGGTTGCGACCGTGGCTGCGGTGGCCTTCTGGCTCGCACCGACACTGGTCTCAGCGCTAATCGCGCTGCCCATCCTGGGCGCGGCGGTCTCGCTCATCTTTCCCCTGCTGCTATCGATCACGCCGACCCGGGTGGGGGCCACGATGACGCCGCACGCCGTGGGCTATCAGCTGGCCGCCGGCACACTCGGGGGCGGCGGCATACCGGCTCTAACCGGCCTGGCGCTGCAGGCGGCCGGCCTCCTCGCGCTGGGCCCAGTTCTCGCGACGATCGCGGTTGCCCTCCTGCTTCTTCATCTGATCAGCCGCCTGGGCCGGGCCGACGCCGGCTAGCCGCGATCCGTTCGGCCCACTCGAGGTCTTGCGGCGTCGTGATCTTGATGTTGTCGGGTTCGCCTTCGATGATGGCGACCTCGCCGCCGGCCCATTCGACGACGGACGCCGTATCCGTGCCGATGAATCCCTGGCGGGCGGCCTTGTTGTGCGCTTCGAGGAGCCAGGTCGCCTGGAAGGCTTGCGGCGTCTGGACCGTCCAGAGATTTCGCGGGTATCCGGCAATCCACCCATCGGCCACCAGCGCGGTCGCTCGGCCCACGGGAAGTCCGGGGATGCAACCGATTGTCTGGGCGACACCGGCAAACAGTCTGTCGACCAGGGCGCGGCTCGCGAAGGGGCGGACCGCGTCGTGGACCAGGACGGTGTCGACGTCGCCCGCGTCGATGCGGGCCGCGAGTGAGCGGAGGCCGGCAAATTCTGAACGATGTCGCAGGTCGCCACCGGGTACGACCGCGCTCAGCTTTGTCAAGCGCGCGCGCAACGGCTCGCACCGTGCGAGATCCGCTGGCCGCGCCACCAGAACGACCTGATCGACCCGCGGGTTGGACTCGAAGAGCTGAAGGGACCGTTCCAGAATGGATCTTCCGTCGACCTCCATGAAGACCTTGTTGACGCGGGCCCCCATTCGTGTCCCCTCACCTCCGGCCACAACGATGGCGGCGGCCCTCATCGCTGCGCCAGCACCCGCACGCGGAGGTGTGCGGCTTCGCAGAAGCCGATCATGTCGGTAATCTGGGCCTGCCCGCCCGCCACTCGGGCTTGGGCATCGGTGAGCGCCTCACGATCGAAGACCCAGGGCCCGGTCAGCTGGACCAGCGTTTCCCGAGGCACGGTCCGGCGGACCCTCCCATCCACAACCTCCTTGACGGTATCGCTCATGGGGATGGCAACCACGCCGACGGCGTCCCCCGCGCGACTCACCCCCGCAGCGGGACCGTTATGGGTTTGGATCAGGATGCGTTTTGCGCCTGGAGCGTCGCGAAGGGCTTCTCGGAGCCGCGCGACGAACCCCGGGCCGGGCTCGACCGTCAGGACCGCGGCGTCAGCGACCGGTTCCGCTGCCGCCCTGGATCCTCCGCAGCGGTTTCGGCCGCCCCATGCTCGACTCGCTGGCCGGGGTGGCGAAGATCATCCGGCCGGCGGCCGTCTGCAGCACCGAGGTAACGATGACGCCGATCGTCTGGTTCATGTAGCGCCGGCCATTCTCGACCACGATCATGGTGCCGTCGTCCAGGTACGCCACGCCCTGGTTTTGCTCTTTCCCCTCTTTGATGACCTGGACGTTCATCTCTTCACCCGGGATCACCACCGGTTTCAGCGCGTTGGCCAGGTTGTTCAGGTTGAGGATCCGCACCCCTTCGAGCTGCGCCACCCGGTTGAGGTTGTAGTCGTTGGTCATGATTGCGGCATTCCACTTCGTCGCCAGCTTGATCAACTTCATGTCGACCTCAGTGACGTCGGGGACGTCTTCATCGATGAATTCGATGTCGACGAGTGGTTCCTTTTGCAGCATATTGAGCACCTCGAGCCCACGCCGTCCGCGGTTTCGACGCAGGGCGTCACTGGAGTCGGCGATGTACTGCAGCTCCGCTAGGACGAAGTGCGGCACCAGGATCTTGTCGCGTAGAAAGCCGGTTTGCGCGATGTCCATGATCCGGCCGTCGATGATGACGCTCGTGTCGAGGAGCACGCCGGCATCGACGGACTTGGCGGGAAGGGCGCCAGCCGCGCGGGCCGGCCCTATTACAAGGGCCATCATTTCGTGTCGTCGGTTAAGTCCGAGCGTCACCCCCCAGTACGCGAAGACCATGGCCACCAGCAGGGAGATGACGAAGCCGAGGTGCCAGGGAAGCGTCGACAGGAATACGCCGACCAGTGCCGCGAGGAGCAGCCCGACGAGGAGTCCCACAGTCGCCGCCACCAGGTCGGGCAGCGGCGTGACGTTTAGCTTATTTTCGAGCCAAAAGAAGGGCTTGGTCGTAACGTACGGGAGCCCGAAGAAGCCGAAGAGCGCGCCGGCCAGTGCCGTCAGCATCAGGACGATCGCTCTCAGCGTGTAACCGTCGATCTTGGCTTCCGAGATGATGAATCGGGCGTACTCGATGCCCGCTATAAGTCCTAACAACAGGCCCAGTAGCCGGAAGACGCGTTCCACGCGCATCGCAATCACCTCCTTTCTTCAGGATGGGAGACGCAATCGCGTGCAGCCGCGCAAAGAAGACCGCCATCGTGTCCTAATTAAAGCATGAAAGCCCGAGCCCAACAGGTCTTTTGGCCGCTGCGTCCAATATCAACGGCACGGGCTTTGGAACTGGCCTGCTGGCTCGCGGCCGCGATTCTGGCCCTGGCACTGACGCTCGGCCCCGCTACAAATACCGGCGAGGCTGCCCAAGCGACCACGGTGACCGCCCCAACGCCCGCTTCGCACCTGAAGCTCTATCAGCAACACTGCGTCGAACGGATCCTCATGCACGCCACCGGCAAGACCGAGGAAGAGGTCGCCAACCAGATCAAGCTGCAGTGCAGGGCGGAGGCTGTCACCAAGGCCTCCACGGCGACCGGCCTGACGCCGCTGTCCTGCGACCGCCGGTTTACCGCGCCTTTTGCACCGGTCCCGACGCGAGTCTTGGGCTGCGTCGGCGGTTAGCCGAAGCATCGGTCGATCGCGTCCGAGATGGTTTCAGCGCGCAAGAGCGTCATGGCGGAAAGCGTCGGATCCCTCAGCTCGGCAGCGGCGGGAATCACGGCCCGCTTAAAGCCGAGGCGGTGCGCCTCGATCAGGCGGCGTTCAAGCTGGCTCACCCGGCGGAGTTCGCCGCTCAAGCCCAACTCGCCTACCGCTACCAGGTCGGCCCCGGCTGGCTGGTTGCGCTTGTTCGAGGCGATGGCGAGAGCGACCGCCAGGTCCGCCGCCGGCTCGGTCAAGCGCACGCCACCGGCGGCGTTGACGAAGACGTCGTCAGTGCCGAGGTCGAGGTGGGCGCGCCGCTCGAGCACCGCGACCAGCATGTGGAGGCGGTTGAGATCGATGCCATTAACGGACCGGCGCGGGGCGCCGAAGCGGCTCGCCGTGGTCAGGCTCTGCAGCTCGACCAGGAGCGGACGGCTTCCCTCGAGGGCGACATGAACGACGTTGCCGACCTCGCTAAGGGAGCGGTCCTGCAGGAAGGCGCGGCTCGGGTCGCTGACCTCGCGCATCCCGCTGTCGCGCATCTCGAAGACGCCGATCTCGTCAGTCGAGCCGAAGCGGTTCTTCTGGCTGCGCAGGATGCGAAAGCTGTGGTGCCGCTCACCCTCCAGGTACAGCACGGTGTCGACGATGTGCTCGAGCACCCGCGGCCCGGCTATCGCGCCTTCCTTGTTGACGTGACCGACGAGAAAGATCGGGATGTGGCTGCTCTTCGCCAGCAGCATCAGTCGGCCGGCACATTCACGGACCTGGCTCACGCTCCCTGGGGCGGAGGTGACACCGCCCATGAAGACGGTCTGGATCGAGTCGATGACGGCCATCATCGGCCGGGTTTTCTCGAGATGCTCGATGATGCCGTCCAGGTCGTTTTCAGCCAGCACGATCAGGCGTTCGCCGTCGATCCCGAGGCGCTGGGCCCGGAGCTTGAGCTGCTGGACGGACTCCTCGCCCGACACGTAGAGCACCGGCCCGT
>VBGO01000191.1 GCA_005882525.1 Chloroflexota bacterium | reverse complement strand
GCTTGGCAAGACCGGCGAGGTCGTCTTCCATAGGAGCAGCCCTGAATTTCGCATCGGCAAGGCGCTGCAGCTAGGTGCAGGCTTCGATATCACCGTGATTGCCACCGGCAGCATGGTCGCCACGGCGGTCGAGATCAGCGAGCGCCTTGGTAAGCGCGGCGCCAGTATCCGCCTCCTTAGCATGCACACCGTTAGTCCAATTGACGTGGAAGCGATCGAGGCAGCCGCTCGCGAAACGCGCTACCTGGTGACGCTTGAAGAGCACAGCATCGTCGGTGGGCTGGGCTCGGCAGTCGCCGAGGTCGTCTCCACCATGGAAGGGCAACGAGCGCCTCTACAGCGATTGGGCTTTCCCCCGGTCTTTAACTCGCGGGCTGGAGATCAGGCATACCTTCGATCGGTTCATGGACTTGATTCTGACGGCGTCTTGCATTCAATCGAAGAGGTCTTGGAAAAGGCGCATGGATTGGTCCGTTAAGTTCGTCGACTTTCCCAAAGCATTCCGGAGAATGGAGGGGGACTTGATGGACACCATTCGAGAAGTTCTCGCGAATGGAGATCTAATAATGCGCCAGCAGATGATTGACTTCGAGCAACATCTGGCTTCTTTTGTTGGGACCGGGGATGCCGTCGGTGTCAGCAACTGCACGGATGGTCTTCGCCTGATCCTGGAAGCGGCTGGTATTGGGCCGGGCGATGAGGTCATTACGGTCGCCCATACCTTCGTCGCAACCATGGCGGCCATCCACCACGCCGGCGCGAGCGTAGTTCTCGTTGACGTGGGAGACGATCACAACATGCGCGTGGACCATATCGAGAACGCGGTCACGTCCCGGACGAAGGCGATCATGCCAGTGCACCTGAACGGCCGGCTTTGCCGTATGGACCAGCTCATGGAGGTCGCCAATAGTCATGGGCTGCTGGTCATCGAAGACTCGGCACAAGCCCTTGGTGCATCATTTCTAGGCATCTCTGGTGGTGCATGGGGGCTTGCGGGCGGCTTTTCCTTCTACCCGGCCAAGATGTTAGGCGCCTACGGCGACGCCGGTGCCGTAGTGACCAGCGACCGAGGGCTGGCGCAGCGCCTACGTGGCCTCCGAGATCATGGTCGAGTATCGAAGACTGAACTGTCCGGCTGGGGCTACAACTGTCGACTCGACAATCTGCAGGCCGCCGTTCTGGACCTCAAGCTCAAGTGCGTGCATGGATGGATCCGCCGTCGCCGCCAACTGGCCGCCATGTACGATGAGGCCCTTAGCGGGGTAAAAGACCTCAGGCTGCCTCCCGCACCAACAGACGCGGGACCGCATTTCGACGTGTTTCAGAATTATGTCGTGGAGGCTGAAGGGCGGGATGCCTTGATCAAGCATCTCACGGCCAACGGGATCGAGACGCTGGCCCCCTGGTCAACGCCAATGCACCACCAGCCCCTTGGCCTCTCCAAGTTTCGGTTACCCAACACGGAGCGTCTCGCGGCGTCCGCACTCTCGCTCCCCCTTACGACCGAACTCGAGGATGAGCAGGTGCGCTTCGTCGCGGACACCATTCGGCGCTTTTACTCCTGAATCGCTCCCTGGTTGCGAAGCGCCTCTTCGATCTATTTCTGGCAGGTCTCGGCCTTATTGTCCTTTCCCCGGTGATGGTTGGAGCCGCTTGGCGTATCTCCTCCGGTCGAGATGGGCCTGTCTTGTATCGCGGCGTCCGGGTTGGCATCGGCGGACGCCCATTCGTGATGTACAAGTTTCGGACGATGGTGATCGACGCTGATCGCATCGGCGGGCCAAGTACCGCCAATGATGATCCGAGGCTGACAGCAGTTGGAAGAACGCTTCGGCGGTACAAGCTCGACGAGTTGCCGCAACTCTTCAATGTGCTCCGTGGCGATATGAGCATCGTCGGTCCCCGTCCTCAGGTTCTGGAGGAGGTTCGGCTCTACTCTCCGGAAGAACGCCAGTTGCTCACCGTAAAGCCTGGAATTACGGACTGGGCGTCGCTCCGGTTCCACAATGAGGGTGAGATTCTCGAAGGGCATACTGATCCCAATCTCGCGTATGCACAGCTCATCCGCCCGGAGAAGATGCGGCTCGCTCTCGCGTACGTTCGTACCGGCTCCGTCATCGAGGATGTTCGCATCGTGTTGGCTACCGTGCGGCTGGCCATTCGCTCCATACAAGAGCGGCCCGCTGAACCCACATCGTGATGGACTTCACGACCGTAACTGAAACCTGGGGCCTCGCTGCTTCTCCGGAGCAAGTAGCGATGGCGTACGCTCGCTACAAGCTTGCGGGGGACCTGGCCGATGGCAAGCGCGTCCTCGAGGTTGGCTGTGGGAGCGGGATGGGCCTCGCGTACCTCCAACAGAGAGCGTCGCAGGTCGTGGGGGGAGACCGGACCCTGACTTTGCTCCAAGCCGCGCGCGACCGCCTCGACAGCCTGGCTCTAGTTTGTCTCGATGCCCACGAACTTCCCTTCTCATCGTCGTCATTTGACGTTGTGCTCATGCTCGAGATGGTTTATTACCTCAGCCAACCGGAGCGAGCCTTTGCTGAATGCAGGCGGGTGCTACGACCGGGCGGAAAGCTGCTCGTCTGCCTTCCTAACCGAAATCGGCCCGGCTTCAATCGCAGCCCGCTTAGCGTGCATTACCCGGACGTTCCGGAGCTTGTTGGATGGTTCGAAAGCTGTGGGTTCAGGGTCCGGGTCTACGCAGGATTTCACGGCTTCAACGCATCGAAACGAGCGGCCGCGGTTACCTTACTCAGGCGGCTGGCGGTGCGCTGGCGCTTGATCCCAAAATCCATGATGGGCAAGGCCATACTTAAACGTTTGATCTACCGTCGAATGGCAATTCTGGGTGAGATTCGGGACGGCATGGCTCCACTCGAAAAGCTCGTGGAGCTTGACCGCGCCGCTCCGGCCGCGGCGGGCTACAAGAATTTGTACGCGATTGGATCGTTGCCTCCGATCCTTACATGAGTGCTGTCCCGGATTCGCATTCAGAGACCGCGCGTTGGGCCGCGGGCCCGCCTGTGAATGGTGCGTTTCGCAAATGAAGCGTGCATACGTTGAGACATTCGCCACTCAAGTTCTCGTCGCGTTAAGCTACCTACTCGTTTTTCGTGTGGTCGCGCACCAATTGGGAACCACCGGATTCGGTGAGTACGCCTTATCTCGGAGAACGTTGGCCTTGCTTTCGCCATTGGCGGTCTTAAATACTGATGTAGCGCTGGCGCGATTTGTCGCTTACTCACGGGGCAAGGCCGGTCGGCACTCGGAAGCGTACCTTCTTTCCGGAGTGTTGATCGTCGCGATCGACCTTGTTGTCCTCACCCTTGTGCTAATCGGATTCCGATCTTTCTTCGCCAGTTTGTTCTTCGGCATGAGCAGCTACGCGATTCTCATCCTGCCGCTGCCCGTCATGCTAGTGGGCATCGCCCTACATCTAATAATCTATGGCGACTTACGGGGCCGCCTGAGCGTTCGGAGAGCGAACTTGCTCATGCTGATAAATCAGGCCGCTGTGCCTCTCATTGCGGCTTACACGGTGAGGTCCGTGGTCGGCATCCTCCTCGCGATTGGTCTCGGTTGGATCATCGTGTCCGGCGCATTTTTCATTGTCAGTCCGCTTAAGAGCGACCACATCGTAGATCGAGCCCGAGACCTTGCCAGGTATGGCGTACCGAGAGTCCCAGGCGATCTACTCCAACTCCTCCTATTCGCGCTACCAGGCATCCTGACGGCTCATATCACCGACATCGGCGTTGCGGGGATTGTTGCATTCGGGATATCCCTCTTTGGACTGGCTGGATCAGCGTTGGCTCCGGTCAGTTTTCTGTTGCTCCCAATTGCTGCCGCTCACGTTGCGGCAGGATCGCTTGACAAGCTCCGGCGGGCCGTGACGAAGATCACGTTGGTCACGTTCGCTTGTCTCGTGGTCGGCACAGTTGCACTGGAAGTGTTCGCCGGCTGGTTGATCATTGGGTATCTGGGTCTCGCCTTCAAATCCGGTACCCCCCTGTTTCGAGCCCTGGCAATCGGAATTGTGCCATGGGGAATTTACTACGTTTTGAAGAGCGTAATCGATGCGGCCCACCTCAAGGCCGTCAATACGCGGAACATGGCCGTCACGTTTGCAGCCTTTGTGTGCGGAGTCGGGGTTGTCAGGCTTCTTGGCAATGGCCCCCTGTCCGTTGTGATTGTCCTGGTGGTGAGCCTCTTTATCCTTGCCGCGCTAACGATCAGAGACGTCTATTCCGGGACGCGTGATCGGCTCCCGGACCCCGGAATGACTTTGCCGGACAAAGCGCCCGCCATCAGTTGACAGGCCCTTCGAGTTCATCGGTAGGGCCCGGACGACGCGCCTGGAGGATCAACTCCTCACCAAGTTCGCGGCCACTCGCCACGAGAATCCGCTCAAGCAGCTGAAAGGGTAGTCCTCCCGCAAAGGAGGCAAGTGTTGATCGTCCCATCGGCCCCAGATAGTGGCGGCGCCGAAGGCGCAGACTTTGAGTCCAGACGCTGCGCGCACCGGTGACCGAGCTTGTGAGTGTCTCGACTGCAAAGCCGGCGGCGGTGGCCGTGGAACGGAGGGTTGCTATTCGAAATAGCATCAAATGCCGCGGCACGTCCAGCGCAAACCATGACGCCCCGAAGATCCGCGCCGCAAGGCTGGCGGCGTTGGGCGTGACCAAGGACAGTGTGCCGCCTGGCTTCAGTACACGGAGACATTCGCGCAGCAGGGAAAATGGGTCCGACACATGCTCGATCACATGGCTCATCGTGATCGCGTCTGCATACGCGTCCGGGAGTTTGCAGGAAGCGAGATCACCGACTCGTGCTGCGACGCCCTTTCGCTGCGCCTGAAGCACCGCCGAGGGATCGGTGTCCATTCCCATGACCTGCCAACCCAGCGTCATCATGCGGAAAAGAAACTCACCGTTCCCACATCCGACGTCCACCAGCAATGATGACCTGGTCGGGGCACGAAGGTACATCACGGACCGGCCCATTTCCTGAGGTCCCCCCGGATAGAGGACTGCTGCCATTCGCAAAAGGGTCCTTTTGGGGGGAGAGGGGTGTAGCCTATAACCATATCGGGAGGTCGCGTGAACGGCCAGAATGTTGTCATGGAAGCGACGGAGCCATGAGTGGTGGTCGGAATCCGCGTGAGTGTAGTAGCTTCGGTATGAG
>VBGO01000186.1 GCA_005882525.1 Chloroflexota bacterium | reverse complement strand
TAGATCGGCAGGTTAGCGCCGCCCGGGTAGCCGAAGATGTACTCGACACCCTCGCGCTCCAGCGCTTCCAGGATCATGTCGGCTCCGGTCACTTGTTAGGCGGGCTCCTTTGCTCCAAGAAATGAAGAAGCCCCCGCCTTTCGGTCGGGGGCTTTTGCGATCTATCCGGTGGTCTTGACTAGGTCGCGCGTGCCCCCATGCGAATGCCAATAAGGCCCAGGAGGCTAAGTACCAGGACGCTCAGACGCGCAGACGCTGTCATCAGTTGCGCAATCTTAACGAGCGGCGGGGGGCATCGGGTTGTGGCTAAGGCACAAAATTCCCGACCCGACGGCCCGTAGAGTTGTCGTTCCCGATGCCTAAAACGCTCGCCCAGAAGCTGTGGGACACCCATGTCGTGCGCTCAGCCGCGGGTGAGCCGGACCTCTTGTTCGTGGACCTGCACCTGGTCCACGAGGTCACCTCGGCCCAGGCCTTTGAGGGGCTGCGCATGGCCGGGCGGAAGGTCCGGCGTCCGGACCTGACCGTGGCCACGATGGATCACAACGTGCCCACGCGAGGGGGCGTTCGGGCCGCCGATGAGCTGTCGCGCAAGCAGATGGAGGTGCTCGCGGAGAACTGCAGGCGCGAGGGGATCGCACTCCACCAGATCGGCAGCCGGCGCCAGGGCATCGTCCACATCATCGGGCCCGAACTGGGTCTGACCCAGCCGGGGATGCTGATCGTCTGCGGCGACTCCCACACCTCGACGCACGGCGCGTTCGGGGCGCTTGCGTTCGGCATCGGGACCTCTGAGGTGGAGGTCGTGCTCGCCACACAATGCCTGCCCCAAAAACGTCAGGGCGACCTGGCGGTCAACGTGTCTGGCGACCTGCCGATCGGCGTCACAGCCAAGGACATCGTCCTCAGCCTGATCGGCCGCACGGGCACATCGGCCGGGCAGGGCCACCTGGTCGAGTACCGAGGCCCGACCATCAGCGGGCTATCGATGGAAGGCCGGATGACGATCTGCAACATGTCCATCGAGTGGGGCGCCAAGGCCGGGATGGTCGCGCCGGACGACACCACCTACGCGTACGTGGAAGGCCGGCCGCATGCTCCGGTCGGAGCGGCGTGGGAGCAGGCCCTGGATTACTGGCGCACGCTCACAACTGACAAAGGCGCGCACTTTGGCGGCCAGATCGACATCGACGCCTCGACCCTGGAGCCCCACGTCACGTGGGGCACGACGCCGGCGCAGGTCGTGCCGGTCACCGGGCGCGTGCCGGCGCCACGCTCGGAGACCGACGAGCGCGCGCTGCGCTACATGGACCTCAAGCCAGGCTTCGCGCTGGCGGACATCGCGATCGATCGCGTGTTCATCGGCTCGTGCACCAATGCCCGGCTCGAGGACCTGCGCGCCGCGGCGAGCGTCATCCAGGGCCGTCAGGTGCATCCGAAGGTGCGGGCGATGGTCGTGCCCGGCTCGACCTCGGTCAAGCGGGCGGCCGAAGACGAGGGCCTGGATGCGGTCTTCAAGGCCGCCGGCTTCGAGTGGCGCAACGCCGGCTGCTCGATGTGCCTGGGCATGAACCCGGACATCCTTGCCCCTGGCGAACGGTGCGCTTCGACCTCGAACCGAAACTTCGAAGGGCGCCAGGGGTCGGGTGGTCGGACGCACCTGATGTCGCCTCCGATGGCTGCGGCGGCGGCGATCACGGGACACCTCGTCGACGTGCGGGAGATGATGTAGGTGGAACCCGTCAAGCGCGTTTCCGGCCGGATGGCGCCGCTCGACCTCGCCGACGTCGACACCGACCAGATCATCCCCAAGCAGTTCTTGAAGCGGATCGAGCGCACCGGCTACGGGCCGTTTTTGTTCTACGACTGGCGCGCGAGGGGCAACTTCGTGCTGGACCGTCCGGAGTACGCGGGGGCGTCCGTGCTGGTCGCCGGGGCGAACTTCGGCTGTGGCTCCTCGCGCGAGCACGCGACGTGGGCGCTGCGCGACTTCGGGTTCAGGGCGATCATCGCGCCGAGCTTTGCCGACATCTTCCGCGCCAACTGCTACAAGACCGGCTTGCTTGCGGTGACGCTGCCGGAATCGCAAGTCAGGCACCTGATCGATCTGGTCTCGGAGGATCCCTCGGTCGAGGTGATCGTCGACCTGGAAGCACAGCAGGTGCGCGGCGACGGATTCAACTATCGCTTCGAGATGGACCCGTTCGCGCGCGGCTGTCTACTGCAGGGCCTGGACGAGATCGCCCTGGTCGAGCGCCACGACCTCGACATCGCAACCTACGAAAAATCCCGGGCGGAGTGGCTGCCCTCCGCCAGGTGACTCAGAGGCCGCCGGGGTAGCGGCCCGCGCACACGCCGGCAACTGCCAGCGGTGTCGGGATGGCCGCAGGCGGGACATACGAGGGACCGAGTGGAAGCGGGATCACGGAGTCAGGAGCGAGCAGATGGTGCTCATCAATCCAAAGGCAGGGCTCACGTCCCGTTGTAGAAGACACCCCTCCCCACGGCGAAACAGTGACCTCATAGCTCAGGCCGGGCCGCGTGAAGAAGAACTGATTCCCGCCTGGCGACAGTTCGCCGCCTGTAACGTCCGCGCCGGGGGCAAGGGCGTTGAAGGCTGCTGTTTGCTCACCCGCGAGGTTGTAAATCGCTGGATATGTTGCCGCGGTGCAGACAATGCCCGCCGCTGATGGCCATCGACCCAGAATCCCCAGATTGCCCTGAGTGCATGACCGCGTGATTGTGGCCAGACGTTTGCCCGTAGCGGCATCGGACACGTGCCACTCGATCGGCGAAAGCGACGACAGGTCCTTTGCGCAGACGGGCATAACAGCAAGCACGAGCCGGCCCTGGTGCCAGCCCGCCGGCCACAGAGTGCGCCCGCTCGAGTTGTTGGGCGTCGTGGTGCTGTAGATGTCGACGTGATGAAGGCTGGCGGCGAGGTCTTCGACGTAAAGCCGTTCGGCGATGTAGTTCGGAGTGAACGTCTCGACGAGAACCGCGATCCTGGTGTCATCGGGGCTGACGGAGAAGAAGCTGACCGTGGACGCCCCGCCGGGCACGGACGTCACGTCAGCCGTGTGGCCGTCGAACGTCAGGCTGCGGATCCTCGTGTCGCCATCGCGAAAGTAGACGCGGTCCGCGCTTGCGCTTACGGACGGCTGCATTGCGGCCGGAGCGTTGTCCGCGCATTTGAGCGAAGAAGCCGGTTGGAAAGGCGCGCTCGCGGCCACCTTGCCGCTTATGTTCACCATCTCAACCTTGCCCGCCGCCAGCAGCAGACCGTAGCTCGAGATCGCGGTATCCGGCGACGGGTTTGGGAGTGGGCTGGCGCTTTGAGTGGCCGAGGGTGAGACGCCAGCGCTGTGGGAGGTCGTCGGAGTCGGCGTCTGCGAGCAGGCGGCCAAGACCAGCGCGCAGATCGCGACCCCGAACGCCTTCCTCATGCCCGTAAGAACAGGAAACGGGGACATGCGTTACGGGGAATTCAAAGCAGGCCGTGCGACATAGTTCTGGCCCCCGTTGCATGCCGGGCTCGCATCGCCGGTGACGGCAAACGGCATCCAGAAACGCCCGCAGCGCCGACGGCCAGGCGGGTCATTGCGCGACCACGAGCGACGCGGTGACGGTGTGGCTCGTGATTCTGCCATCCCCAAGTCCCCACATGAGTCTTGTGGGGCCGAGCGGAATTCCCTTCGGGATCGTCATGTGTATCTCGAAGATGACCGAGGCGCCTGGCGCGATTTTCCCCACGGGAGCGCAATTGAGTCGGTAGCTCCCCACGACCATCTTCGGGCCGAGAAACTCGTTGTAGTCAGGACATGGACTCAACCGGTAATCCAGGTGGTCGGTGTTCGTGATGGTCACGTCATAAACGAGCGTCGACCCCGCCTTCGCCTGTGGGGGCGCATTGATCGAGATGTCGACAGAGATGTACGTCGGGCCACGCGGCCACTCGATGCCAACCGGGCTGAACGGTCCGCGCGCCAGTGCCGCGTAGTGCGGGTCGCTGTCGCACAGCATGTAGTACCGCCCGGTGACAGGAAACTTGACAAGAAGGCGGCCGCCGTTCCCCGGCATGTCGACCGCGAGCTGAGAAGCACGCGGGTTTCGACAGTCGTACCAGGTCAGATTCATGAACACCTGGCCGCCCGTAGCGCGCAAGAGGACCGGCACCACCGGACCGTCGTTGAAGTAAGTGCCCCTGCCGGTCATGCCCGCAGCCTGCGCCAGGACGCCGCCGCGGCTGTCGAGCACCGTAACGTCGGCGAACCCTTCAACGACGCAATCAGTGGATCCGCCGTTGCGGAAGATGATGGGCAGGTCGACGTTGCTGCCAGTGGCCGCGCTCGACCCTCCCGTCTCGCCCCGCAGCTGCGATGCGGCGCAGGTGGGCGTTCCAGGCGGGATTGGAAATGGCGGTGCCGGCGTGGGGTTGGGGGGAGTCGGAAAAACGCCGCTCGTCGGGAGCGGCAGCCAGGGCACGGCCGACGTGGAGCTGGCTGATTGGGGGTGGACCGAACCGCATGACATCAAGGCCAAGAGCCCGATCGCCACAAGCGCCCGACCCGCAGCGCCCATCTCCTCCTACAACGCGCAGCCGTTGCCGACGGCTACGCCGTCAACGCCTTGAGTATGGCGTTACCTCGTAGCGATCGAAGCGTTCTCGATTTCGGCTAGCTCGATGAACCGGATGGTTCGGCTGACGGCGTGCTTGCTGGGCCTCGGGCTCGCTGCCGTCGCGTGCCAGAGCCAGAATCTGAAAGCTACCGTCCAACACTCACCGTCTGTCCCCTGATCGACTCTAAAGGCGAGGTGTGGGCGGCCGCGGACAAGGTGGCGGGGGTGTTCGGGTTCAACCCGGCCATACGAAAGTGGGACAAGGTCATCCGCCTGCCGTGGTTTCCCTATTACTTCACGACGCTCGCGACTCCGCGTCCCGGGGTGCTGACGATCAACGGCCAGCGAACACCGGACGACAAGGTGTACTACGCCATGTTCGCCAGCATCGACAGCTCAACAGGCGTCGTGCGAACCATCCCGCCGTCGGTCGTCAACTACGTCGTGATCAATGAGCACGAAGCGATCGTCATGGATCCGTCGGCGAATCTGTCGAACGTGA
>VBGO01000184.1 GCA_005882525.1 Chloroflexota bacterium | reverse complement strand
GCTGGTGCTCGATGCCGGCACCGGCCTGCAGCGGCTGAGCTCACTGCTCGATGGGCGACCCTTCCGGGGTTCGATCTTGTTGGGTCACCTGCACTGGGATCACACCCATGGCATCCCATTCTTCGCCGCCGGCGACCGCCCCGACGCCGAGGTCACCGTCCTGATGCCGGCGCAAGGTGATCCGATCAACGTGCTGGCCCGCGTGATGTCGCCACCCCACTTCCCCATCAAGCCTTCCGAGCTGCGCGGGCGGTGGCGGTTCCTCGGGATTCAGGAGGGACCCCGAGCGGTCGAGGGCTTTGACGTGATCGCGCAGGAAATCCCGCACAAGGGCGGCCTCGCCTACGGCTACCGCGTCACCGGCGATGGCGCCACGATCGCCTACCTGTCCGACCACAGTCCGATCGCCTTCGGTCCCGGACCCGACGGACTCGGCGCCTACCATCCCGCCGCGGTAGCGCTGGCGCGATCCGCCGACCTGCTGATCCATGACGCGCAGCTGACGCAGGCCGAGTTCGCGGGACGCGCCCCCTTTGGGCACTCGGCCGTCGAGTACGCGGTCGGTCTGGCCAAGACGGCCGGCGTCAAGCGGCTGCTGCTGTTTCACCACGACCCGTCCCGAACCGATGACCAGGTGGATGCCATCGTCGCGGCCCAGCGCAACAGCCCCATCCCGGTCGAAGCGGCGGCGGAGGGCACTGTCCTCGACCTTGGCTGACGGGCCGGTTGACGCGGTCGTCGTCGGCTCCGGACCGAATGGCCTGGCGGCCGCCATCACGCTGGCCCGCGCCGGCAAATCGGTGCGGGTGATCGAGGGCCAGCCCACCCTTGGCGGCGGGACCCGCACCGAAGCGCTGACGCTGCCGGATTTCCTTCACGACGTCTGCTCGGCCATCCATCCGCTGGCCGCGGGCTCGCCCTTCTTCAAGACGATGCCCCTCGCTCGGCTGGGTCTCGACCTGATCCAGCCCAACGCGCCGCTGGCGCACCCGCTGGACGGCGGCGGCGCGATCCTGATCGAACGCTCCGTCGAAGCGACCGCAGCCGGGCTCGGCCGGGACGGCGCAGCCTACGCCCAGCTGATGAGCCCGCTGGTCCGGCGGCACGAGATCCTGACCAGGGCATTCGTCGCCCCGCTGCAGCCGAGCCGGCACCTGGTTGTTATGGCGCGCTTCGGTATCAATGGGATCCGCTCCGCCACCAGCCTGGCCCAGGGCCGCTTCAAGGACGACGGCACCCGAGCGGCGTTCGAGGGCATGGCCGCCCACTCGATGCTGCCCCCCAGCCGCGCCGGCACGGGCGCGTTCGCCCTGATTCTAGCCATGATGGCGCACGCCTACGGCTGGCCGCTGGCCAGAGGCGGCTCGAAACAGATCACTGAGGCTCTCACCGCGCAGCTTCGATCGCTCGGCGGGCAGGTCGAGACCGGCTCCTGGGTCGACGCCATCGACCGTTTGCCGGCCAACCGGGCCGCCCTCTTCGACGTCGCTCCCCGGTCACTCGTGACGATCGCCGGCAACCGATTCCCGGCGGGTTTTCGCCACGCACTCGAACGCTACCGCTACGGCCCGGGTGTGTTCAAGCTGGACTGGGCGCTCGACGGACCGATTCCGTGGCGGGCGCCGGCGTGCGCCCGCGCCGGGACGGTGCACCTGGCCGGCTCATCGGCGGAGCTCGCGGCGGCGGAGACGGCGGTGGCCCACGGCCAGGTGGCGACGCAGCCCTTCGTCATCCTGGCCCAGCAGAGCCTCTTCGATCCAACGCGCTCACCCACCGGGAAGCACACCGGTTGGGCCTACTGTCATGTGCCGAACCGATCGGAGGTCGACATGACCGAGCGGATCGAGTCGCAGGTCGAGCGTTTCGCGCCGGGATTCAAGAACCGGATCCTGGCCCGTCACGTCATGTCCCCCGCGGATGTCGAACGCCACAACCCCAACTATGTCGGGGGCGACATCAATTGTGGCATCGCCGACCTTCGTCAGCTCTTCTTGCGGCCGACGCCGCGTCTCTATGCCACACCCGACCGCCAGATTTACCTCTGCTCGGCGGCGACCCCGCCCGGCGGAGGCGTCCACGGGATGTGCGGCGTGTTCGCGGCGCGCAGCGCGCTGCGCCGGGCGCGCTGGTCGTGACCCGGCGCCGCGTCCTGATCCTCGGCGGCGGGCATGCCGGGGTGCGCTGCGCCCGCGAGCTGCTCGCGCATCGCCGTCCGGCGGACGAGCTCGATATCACCCTGGTCAGCCGCGAGAACGTCGAGGTCTGGCACGGCTTGATGCCGCAGATCGTTTCGGGCGTCTTGCAGGCGCAGCACGTGCTCATCCCGTTGCGCGAGATTCTGCCGGGCGTCACCATCTACACCCGCGAGATCGAGTCCATCGACCTGTCGAGACGGCGAGCGGTCCTCGGCGGGGGTGGCGAGGGCGACCAGGTCGAGGTCGAGGCCGACTACCTGGTCATCGCGCTGGGCTCGGTCACCGATCTCTCCCGTTTCCCCGGGCTCACCGAGCACGCGCTGCAAACCAAGACCATCGGCGACTTCATCCACCTGCGCAATCACCTGATCGAGATGCTGGAAAAGGCCAGCGTCACCACCGATCCGGCAGAGCGGCAGCGGCTGCTGACCTTCGTCGTGGCTGGAGCCGGATACGCCGGCGTCGAGATTGCATCGGAGGCCAACGAGTTCCTGCGCGCCTCGCTCCGCGCCTATCCGATGCTGTCGCCGGCCGAAGTTCGCGTCATCGCGGTGGACATCCTGTCTCGCATCCTGCCCACCTTCAACGACCGGCTCGCGCAGCGGGTGGTCGACCGGATGCAACGACGCGGCATCGAGCTCCGCCTGGGCATCGGTCTCAAAGAGGCGACCGGCAGCGCGGTCACGCTAAGCGACGGCTCACGGATTGAGACTCGCAGCATCATCGCCACGGTCGGGATCGGGACTAACCCGCTGCTGCGCCACCTGCCGATCGAGCTGACCCGTGGCCGAATCCCGTGCGACCCCTTCTGCCGCATCGAGGGCTTCGCGGGCGTCTATGGCGTGGGCGATAACGCGGCCGTCCCCGATCCCACCAGCGGCCAGCCGTTCGGCGCCATGGTCATGGTCGCGTTCGGCGAGGGACGGCAGGCGGCGCGCAACATCCTGGCCGACATCCGTGGAGCGCCCGCCCAACCGTGCCGGCCGACCCGTTTCGGTGAGGTGGCGCTCCTCAGCCGTCACTACGGCGTCGCCCAGGTCCGAGGCCTCGAGCTCCACGGACGCCCGGCCGCGCTCGTCTCGCGAGCGCTCTTTCTCTCCTTCATGCCGTCGTGGCGGCGGCGCCTGGCCCTCGCCTTGCACTGGATGGGGACCGCCATCCTGCCGGACAACCTGACGCCGCTTCCGCTGGGTCGCAGCAACCTGGTCGTCCCGATGCGCTTCGGCGCGGGGGAGGTGATCGTGCGAGAGGGCGAGATCGGCGGCCGTTTCTATGTGATCACCGCCGGCGAGGTCGAGGTCACCCAGGATGTCGACGGCGTGCCACAACCGATTCGCCGGCTCGGCCCAGGGGCGCATTTCGGGGAGCTGGCTCTCCTCGGCGACCGGCACCGGACGGCAACCGTCCGCGCGATCACGCATACGTCGGTGCTGAGCATCGCCCAACAAGATTTTGCCGCGCTGGTCGAGCATCTCCCCGAACTGCAGGGCGCGCTAACGCAACCACGGCCCGAGACCCGTCTTAAGCCTCCTGAGTAACATGCGAAAAGAAATGCCGGAATCGTCGGCCCGCAGCCGGGTCTGCAACGTGCTCGTCATCGGCTCTGGCGCCGCCGGGCTTCGCGCGGCGATCGCCGCGACCGAGGCCGGCAGCCAGGTGCTGGTCGTCGGCAAGCGGCACCGTCTCGATGCCCACACCGTCCTGGCGGCGGGCGGCATCAATGCGGTGTTGGGTACGCGAGATCCACAGGACACCTGGGAGCAACACTTCGCCGACACCCTGCGGGAGGGCTACTTCCTCGGCCATCCGCGCGTCGTCGAGATCATGGCGCGGGAGGCGCCGGATGCGGTGCGCGAGCTGGCCGCCTGGGGCTGCAAGTTCGCGACCCTGGACGACGGCCGGCTGGATCAGCGCTTCTTCGGCGCCCATACCTATCGGCGCACCTGTTACGCCGGTGACTACACCGGACGGGCGATTCTCTACACCCTGGCCAGCCGGGCTCAGCAGATGGGGATCCCGGTCATCGAGGACCAATATGTCTCACGGCTGTTGGTCGCGGACGGCGTCTGCTTCGGCGCATATGGGTTCGACCTGGTATCGGGGGATCGCACGGTCTTTGAGGCCGACGCGGTCATCCTGGCCACCGGCGGCCACACCCGGCTGTGGCGTCGCAGCTCATCGCGGCGCGACGAGAACTATGGCGAGGGCATGTCCCTCGCGCTGGAGGCCGGCTGCCGGCTGATGGACATGGAGCTGGTGCAGTTTCATCCGACCGGGATGCTGACCCCGGAAGAGATGGCCGGCACCCTGGTCACCGAGGCCGTTCGCGGCG
>VBGO01000082.1 GCA_005882525.1 Chloroflexota bacterium | reverse complement strand
TGTTCGCGGTCCAGGCCGACGGAGCGCGGATCACGACGATCGAGGGTCTCGCCGAGGGCTCGACCCTGCACCCTCTCCAGCAGGCCTTCTGGGACGAGCATGGCCTGCAGTGCGGCTTTTGCACCCCCGGCATGATCATGGCGGCCAAGCAACTGCTCGAGCGCAATCCCGACCCCACGGAGCGGGAGATCCGGTTGGGGCTCGAAGGGAACCTGTGTCGGTGCACCGGCTACCACAACATCGTCAAGTCCATCCAGGCGGCGGCCAAAGTGATGGCGCCCGGCGCAACGACGAAGGCGCCGGCGTCGGTCTCCTGAGAGACGAGGGAGGATTTCAAGATGGCGATATCCCAGATGGTCGGCGCCTCCATCAAGCGACGCGAAGACCCTCGGCTGGTCACCGGGACCGGCAGTTACGTCGACGACATCTCCCAGACGGCCGTCGTCCACATGCATGTCGTCCGGTCGAGCGAGGCGCATGCTCGCATCCTCGGGATCGAGACCGCCCGGGCGAAGGAAGCCGACGGCGTCGTTGCGATCTTCACGGGCAAGGATCTAAAGGCGGAATTCGGTGCGCCTCTGCCGGTCACCGTCTGCTTCGTCCCCGACAAGAAGTATCCGAATCACTATCCGATTGCGGTCGACAAGGTGCATTACGTCGGCGAGCCGATTGCGATCGTGCTGGCCTCCAGCCGCGCCGCGGCGGAGGATGCCGGCGAGCGCATCGAGGTCAGATACGACTCGCTGCCGCCGGTGCTCGACATCGAGAAAGCAATCGAGAAGGGCGCGCCGATCCTCCACGAGGAGCTGGGCAGCAACCTTTCGTATGACACGAAGTTCGCCGCAGGCGACATCGACGCCGCGTTTAAAGAAGCCGACGTCACGATCCGGCAGCGGCTGATCCAGCAACGCCTGATCCCGATCGCGATCGAGCCGCGCGGTGTGCTGGCTGATTACAAGACGTTCGCCGGCAAGCTGACGGTGTGGAGCTCGACGCAGATCCCGCACTTCGTGAAAGTGTGGCTGGCGGTCATCTTGGGCATCGCGGAAAGCAACGTTCGGGTGGTTGCCCCGGAGGTCGGTGGCGGCTTCGGGTCGAAGATCCGGGTATACCCCGAGGAGATTCTTACCGCCCTGGCGTCGCGCCGGTTGGGTCGCCCGGTCAAGTGGATCGAAGATCGCAATGAAAACGTGAAGGCCACCCACCATGGGCGTGACCAGATCTGGGACGTCGAGATTGCAGCGAAGAAGGATGGCACGGTGCTCGGTATTCGTCCAACACAGTGGCTCAACCTCGGCGGCTACTGCAGTCAATTTGGCACCTTCCAGGTGTTGGGCATGCTGGTCGCCCAGGGCGCCTACAAGATGAAGGCGTTCGACGGGCGGGCCGTTGGCGTGTTCACGAACACGACGCCGACTGACGCCTACCGTGGGGCCGGCCGCCCAGAGGCCACCTATCTGATCGAGCGGGTGATGGACCTGGTGGCCCGTGAGACCGGCATCGACCCGGTCGAGGTTCGGCGGAAGAATTTCGTCCGGGCGGAGGACCAGCCGTTCACGACGCTGCTGGGAATGACATACGACTCCGGCGACTACACGATTACCCTCGACAAGGCGCTCGAGATGGTCGACTACAAAGGGCTGCGGCGCGAGCAGGCGGAGAAACGCAAGCAGGGCAAGTACATCGGCATTGGCCTGTCGACCTACATCGAGATCTGCGGGCTCGGGCCCGCGGCGGCCATGCAGGCCGCAATTGGCGTTTCCGCCTGGGGCATGTCGGTGGTCAACGTCCATTTCACCGGCAAGGCGACCGTGATCATCGGCAGCTCGCCGCACGGCCAGGGTCATGAGACGACCTACGCGCAGGTCGCGTCCGATGTGCTCGGCATCCCGGTAGAGGACATCGATGTCCAGCACGGGGACACGGCGATCGGCCCGATGGGAATGGACACCTACGGTAGCCGCAGCACGGCGCTCGACGGGAACGCTGTCCACATTGGCGCGATGAAAGTCCAGGAGAAAGCGCGGAAGATCGGCGCCCACTTACTGGAGGCCGCTGAGGGGGACGTCGTCTACGAGAACGGCAAGGTCTTCGTAAAGGGCACCCCATCGAAGTCGATCACAATCCAGGAGATCGCTGTTGCGGCATTCCAGACCGCGCGGATCCCGAAGGGCATGGAGGGCGGCCTCGAGGCCACGACCTTCTTCGATCCCACGAACTTTGTCTGGCCGTTCGGCGCCCATATCTGCGTCGTCGAAGTCGATGCGGAAACCGGCGCGACGAGCATCCTTCGCTATGTCGCGGTCGATGACTGCGGGACGCGGATAAACCCCATGGTGGTCGATGGCCAGCTGCACGGCGGTATCGCACAGGGCATCGGCCAGGGGCTCTTCGAAGAAGGCGTCTACGACGAAGTCGGCCAGCTCCGGACCGGAAGCCTGGTCGACTATCTGATCCCGACCGCCTCTGACCTGCCGTCGTTCGAGCTGGCGGCGACCATCACCCCGAGCCCGGTGAACCCCTTGGGCACCAAGGGCATCGGGGAAGCGGGGACGATCGCCTCCACCCCCGCGGTGATGAACGCCATCGTCGATGCGCTCGCGCCATTCGGGGTCAAGGACATCACGATGCCTGCCACGCCACAGAAGGTCTGGCAGCTGATGCACCAAAACGGAGGGTCAAAGCGATGATTCCAGCCGCCTTCGACTACGTCGTCCCACGCACGCTTCCGGAGGCCGTCGCCGAGCTGGTCAAGCATGGTCAGGAGGCGAAGGTCCTGGCGGGCGGGCACAGCCTGATCCCCCTGATGAAGCTGCGGCTCTCGACGCCGTCCTTCCTGGTCGACTTGGGCCGGATCGGCAATCTCAACTACATCCGGGAGGAAGATGGTCACATCGCCATCGGCGCGCTGACCAGTCACCATGACATCGAGTTCTCGGAGCTGCTGAAGCAGAAGCTGTCGCTGCTGACCAGCGCCGCCTCGCAGATCGGCGACCCGCAGGTGCGCAACCGTGGCACCATCGGCGGCGCCGCGGCCCACGCGGACCCGTTCGGCGATTTTCCGGCCTGCTTGCTGGCGTTGGATGCGGAGCTCAAGGCGGTGGGCCCCAAGGGCGAACGCAGCATTGCGGCACGGGATTTCTTCGTCGACACCTTCACCTCGTCGCTGGAACCGAACGAGATCCTGCGCGAGATCCGGATCGCGACCCCACCGCCAGGCAGCAAGGGGACGTACCTCAAGTTCAGCCGGCGGTCGCAGGACTGGGCAATCGTGGCGGTCGCCGCGCAGGTGCGAGTGACCGGCCACGAAGTCACGCAGGTCGCCGTCGCCCTTACCGGAATGGGCAGCCGCCCAATCCGGGCTTCCGGCGTCGAGGAGGCGTTGCGCGGCAAGGCCGGCCATGATGACGAATTGCGCACGGCCGCCAAGCGTGCCACCGAAGGGACCGACCCGCAACAGGACTTGAACGGTTCGCCCGATTACCGCCGGCACCTGGCGCAGGTCCTGACCCGGCGCGCGCTGGAACAGATCACCGCACATCACTAGCAAGCCAGCGAGGGAGAGCGGCTGCCGCGTCGGAGTCGCTCTCCCTACAATTCGGTCATGAAGGACCTGCCCGTATCGACGATCGAGGACGTCGAACGGGCGCTACAGGCGCACAAGTACGTCGCCGATCGCAGCCTGGCCACGACCGTCTTTCTGGCGCTGACACTGGACAAGCCGTTGCTGCTCGAAGGCGAGGCCGGAGTCGGAAAAACCGAGGTGGGCAAGGTTCTCGCCGAAATTCTCAACACCCGCCTGATCCGACTGCAGTGCTACGAAGGAATCGACGTCAACAACGCGGTCTACGAGTGGGCCTATGCGAAGCAGATGCTGCATATCCGGATGCTGGAATCGTCCGGCGCCAATCGGGAGGAGACCGAGCGCGAGATCTACAGTCAACAGTTCCTCGTGAAGCGCCCGCTGCTGCAGGCGATCGAAAGCGATGGGGATAAGCCGCCCGTCCTGCTAATCGACGAAATCGACCGCGCCGATGACGAATTCGAAGCCTTCTTGCTCGAGCTGCTTTCCGATTTCCAGATCTCCATCCCCGAGATCGGCACCATCAAAGCGCAGCAGCCGCCGGCGGTGATCATCACCTCGAACCGCACCCGGGAAATCCATGACGCGCTCAAGCGCCGCTGCCTCTATTTCTGGATCGATTACCCCTCGGTGGAGCGGGAGTACGAGATCGTCATGGCGCGTGTCCCGGATGTCCCGACGAAGCTGGCCCGGCAGGTCAGCGCGTTCATCGGAGGGGTTCGCCGGCTCGACCTCTATAAGTTACCCGGCATCGCGGAGACGCTCGATTGGACCCGCGCGTTGATCGCGCTCGGCGAGACTGAGCTCACCGAAGGCGCCGTGCAGGCGACGCTCGGCGCCGTCGTGAAGTACCAGGAGGATCTCGAACGGCTGCGCGGCGCGGGCTCGCGGGAGCTCCTCGCCCGTGCCGTCAATGCCTGACCCCGGCGCGGTCCTGACTCGCAACTGGTTGCATTTCGGTCGGATCCTGCGCGGCCTTGGTTTCGACGCCGGACCGGCTCGGATGCTACCGTTTCTCGCCGCACTTACCGTCATCGACCTGCGGCGTCCCGACGATCTTCGGACCGCCGTGCATATTCACTTCGCCCGGCGGCGCGACGAGCTGTTCCTCCTGGATCGGGCACTCGCCGCCTTTCTTCGGGCCAACGCACCTCCAGGTGAGCTGCCGGCACCGCCTGCGACGACGTCATCCGATCGGGGCGCCTCGATCACGATCACTGGCCGGCAGCTGAAGGTCCTCGACGAGGACGGTGCGGCCGAAGGCGCCGAAGAGCAGGAGGTGGCGAGCTACTCGCAGGCCGAGGTGCTTCGTCGAAAGGATTTCGACACGCTGACGGAAGCCGAGATGGCTGAGGTTCGGAGGCTTATCCGGCTGATGCGGTTGCCGGCCGGCCTGACGCGATCCCGCCGGGCCCGTGCCGGCGGCCACGACCGACTCGACATCCGCCGGCTGCTCCGGCGCAGCCTGCGGTTTGGTGGCGAGCTGCTGGTCTTCAGCTGGAAGAGCCCAACGCTCAGGCCGCGTCCGCTGGTGCTGCTCTGCGACATCAGCGGCTCGATGGAGCGCTACACGCGCCTCTTGCTCAACTTTACGTATGCGCTCAAGAGCGCCAGTACCCGCGTCGAGGTGTTCGTTTTCGCCACGCGCCTGACCCGTATCACCCGTCTGCTCCGGAGCCACGACGTCGACGCCGCGCTCAACCGGGTGATGGCGTCGGTCGATGACTGGTCGGGCGGAACCCGAATCGGCGAGGCGATCGAAAGCTTCAACCGCCGCTACGCCCGCCGGGTGCTGAGCCACGGCGCGACCGTCGCCATCATCAGTGACGGTTGGGACCGAGGCGATGCGGCGCAGATGCGGCAGGCGATCGCGCGCCTGCAGCGGTCCTGCCACCGGTTGATCTGGATGAACCCGCTGATGGGTGCCCCCGGCTACGAGCCGCTGACGTTGGGACTCCAGGCGGCGCTCCCCTTCGTCGATGATTTCCTGCCGGCCCATAACCTGGCCAACCTCGAGGCGCTCGGCGTCCTCCTGCTCGAAACCGCCCACCGCCGCCCGGTCCGGCGGCAGACACTCGTGACCGCATCGGCCTGACAACGATTCTCGAAGCGGCTGACTACACTTTGAGCCATGCGCGACGTCATGACCGAGGTCAAGGCGTGGCTGGAGCGCGGCGACCCGGTGGCGGTCGCCACCGTGATCAGCACCTGGGGCAGCGCACCCAGGCCGGCCGGCTCGCGGATGGCGATCAGCCAGTCGGGACAGATCGCCGGCTCCGTCAGCGGCGGCTGCCTCGAGGGCGAAGTCTTCGAACAGGCGCAGGCGATCCTGAAAGGAAAACCAGCCAGCCTCTTCCATTACGGGGTCAGTGACGATCTCGCCTGGACGGTCGGCCTGAGCTGTGGCGGCGAAGTCGACGTCCTCATCGAGCCGCTGGCCCAGGTGCACCGTGACCTGATGACCGCCTTGGAGGCAGAGCGTCCGGTGGTGCTGAAGTCCGACGTTGGCCAGACACCGGGTGCCCGCGAGCTGCTGACGCCGGCCGACCCGGCGGTTCCCGACCTGCTGCAGCGCGAAAACCCGGTCCGGCAGGACGGCGTCTTCCTGGAACCATTCCCCCGGCCGCCGGAGCTCTTCATCTTTGGTGGCTCGCACGTCGCCATTCCCTTGACCCAGATGGCCAGCGCCCTCGGCTTCCGGGTGACGGTCGTCGACGCTCGCTCGAAGTTTGCCGATCGGGATCGGTTCCCCGGGGCGCGCCGCGTGATCCATGCCTGGCCGGATGAGGTGCTCAAGGACCTGCCGATGGACGGCTCGACCTACATCGTGATCCTGACCCACGATCCCAAGTTCGATGACCCGACGATCACGGCGGCGCTGCAGGGGCGACCTCGCTACATCGGGGCCATCGGGAGCAAGAAGACCCATCGCGAGCGGGTTGCCCGGTTGACCGCGGCCGGAGTCGGCGAGATCGAGCGGGTGCACGCGCCGATCGGCCTCGACCTCGGGGCCCAGACGGCCGAGGAGACCGCGCTAGCGATCCTCTCGCAGATGGTTGCGGTGCGCCACGGGAAACTGGGAGGACCAATGCCCGGCTCGGCCGTGGCCGGGAAGACGCCGGCGTGAAAGCCGAGGCGCTACGGGGCCCGGGACTGTCCGCCGACGGAATCGATGGAGCCGTGCTTGCCCAGACGCTCCTGGTACCCGATGACCATCACCGCGTCCTGCTCCTCAAGGGGCGGATTCTGACCAGGGATGATTGGCCGGTGGTAGCCGGAGCGCGGGTCGAAGAGCTCCATGTCGTACGGATGGAGCCGGGCGATATCCATGAAGACGAAGCCGCCCGCCGCCTGGCGCATGCAGTTGCGGGGCCCGGCGTCGTCCGCCACGGTCCCGTTGAAAGTCAGGTGCGGCTCAGCGCCGAGGTCAATGGCATCTTCAAGGTCGACGTCCAGCAGCTACAAGCGCTCAACAGCATCGAGGACATTTCCATCTTCACCCTGTTCGACGGCCAGTTGGTGTCAAAGGGGAAGACGCTGGCCGGCGTCAAGGTCACGCCGTTCGTCGTGCGGGAGGCCCGGCTGTCGGAGGCGGAACGGGTCGCTGGCCCTGAGGGGGTGATCCGGGTGCTGACCTTCCGGCCGATGCGCGTGGCCGTCCTGGTGCGCGAGCGCCTGGAACCGGCCCAGCGCGAGAAGTTCCAGGCGTCGATCGAGATGAAGGTCGCCTGGTTCGGCTCGGCGACCAGCGAGATCCGCTACGTCGCCGATGACGTTGGGGCGGTGGAAGCGGCTGTCCGCGGCATGCTGGGGAGTGCGGACCTTCTGCTCACCGCTGGGGCGAATGCCACCGATCCGCTCGACCCGACGCTGGTCGCGTTGGGGCGCCTGGGTGCCCAGATGGAGAAGCAGGGCGCGCCCGCCCACCCGGGGAGCGCGGTCTGGCTGGCCTACCTCACCGACAAGCCGATCTTCGGCGTGGCGGCCTGCGGGATGTTCTCGAAGGCGACGGTCCTCGATCTGATCCTCCCCCGGCTCTTCACCGGTGCGCGGGTCACGGCGGCCGACTTCAACGACCTCGGCCATGGCGGCTTGCTCTCCAAAGACATGGCCTTCCGCTTTCCGCCGTACGGCGCCTTCGACACCCTCGATAGCTGACCCGCGGATCCGATTCGGCTCCCAAACTCGTTTCGGCGGTTGACAACAAACCTTTGCCGGACTACGGTTGATGGACGCGTCGGCTGGTTTCACAATCGCTGTAGGAGGGGTTGTCCATGCTGCCTGCGCCATTCGAGTACCACGCCCCGAAGACCATGGATGAGGCGCTTGGCCTCCTCGATGAGCTCGGAGACGATGCCAAGGTCCTGGCTGGCGGCCAGAGCCTGATCCCGCTGCTCAAGCTACGGTTCGCGAGTCCGGGCCACCTGGTCGACATCAACAGGATCAAGGACCTGGACTTTCTCGAGGAACGTGACGGCACCCTTCGCATCGGCCCGCTGTTCCGCCACAAGGCGGCCGAGCACTCGGGCCTGCTGGCCTCGCGCTATCAGGTCATGGCGGACGCTGCCCCCCAGATCGCCGATCCCATCATTCGGAACCGAGGCACGATCGCCGGGTCGGTGGCTCACGCGGATCCCTCCGGCGACTGGGGAACGGTCCTACTCGCCATGGACGCCGATCTCGTCCTGCGGTCGAAGCGCGGGAGCCGGACGGTGAAGGCTCGCGACTTCTTCAGCGGGCCGTTCAGTACCGCCCTCCAACCGAACGAGATCTTGAGCGAGATCCGGATAGCAGCAGCGAAAGCGCAAACGGGTGGGGCCTACCTGAAGCTGGAGCGCAAGGTCGGTGACTTCGCGACCGTGGCGGTCGCCGTTCATCTCCAGATGGACGACGGCATAGTCCGCGCAGCGGGTATCGGCCTGACCGCGGTCGGGCCGCAAAACATCAAGGCGGAGCGAGCCGAAGCCGCGCTGCGCGGGGCCAGCCTGGATGAGACCTCGATCAAGGCGGCCGCCGCCCTGGCGGCGGAAGCCGCCGAACCGAGGGCCGACCAGCGCGGGTCCGTCGAGTACAAACGCAACGTCGTCCGGGTCTTTACCGAGCGTGGACTCAAGCGCGCCTATGAGCGCGCCAGGGGAGGTGGATGAGCGTGACCCACTCGATCACCGTCACCGTAAACGGCGAGAAACGGAGCGCCGACGTCGAGCCACGGCTCCTCCTGGTGCACTTCATCCGGGAAACCCTTCGGCTGACCGGGACCCACATTGGATGTGATACCACGCATTGCGGCGCTTGTACGGTGCTGGTCGACGGGGTGCCAACCAAGTCGTGCACCATGTTCGCGGTCCAGGCCGACGGGCAGCAGGTGACCACCGTCGAGGCGCTGGCTGCAGGCGGCACCCTGCATCCCATCCAGGCGGCGTTCAAGCAAGAGCACGGGCTCCAATGCGGCTTCTGCACGCCCGGCATGATGCTGACCAGCATCGCGCTGCTGAAGGAGAAGCAGGACCCGACCGACGACGAGATCCGCTGGGCGCTCTCGGGCAACATTTGCCGATGCACCGGGTACATGAACATCGTCAAGGCGGTCAAGAGCGCGGCCGCCCAGATGAAGACGTCAGCGGCGGTACCCGAGGCGGCCACCGCCGCGGCGAGGAGCTGAGCCATGGCTGTTGAAACCCCGCTCAAGGGAAACATCGGCGACAGCATCAAGCGCAAGGAAGACGACCGGTTCATCCGGGGCAAGGGCAATTACCTGGACGACGTCGTCCTCCCCGGCATGCTGCATATGGCCATCAACCGCAGCCCGTTTGCCCACGCCCGGATCAAGTCCATCAACACTGATGCCGCCCAGGCGGTCCCCGGCGTGGTCGCGGTCGTGACGGGTGCCCTGCTGGCCCAGCACAAGCTCGCGTGGATGCCGACGCTCTCAGGCGACACCCAGGCAGTGCTGGCCACCGACAAAGTGCGCTTCCAGGGCCAGGAGGTCGCCTGCGTGATCGCGACGGATCCGTACGTCGCCCGGGACGCGGCGGCGCTGATCGAGGTCGACTATGACGTGCTCCCGGCGGTCGTCACCCCGCAGAAAGCGCTCCAGCCCGGCGCGCCCCTGATCCGAGATGAGAAGGAAGGTCAGACGACCAATCACATCTACCACTGGGAAGCCGGCGACAAGGCGAAGACCGAAGAGGCCTTTGCGAAAGCCGATCGGGTTGTCAAGCTGGAGACGTTCTATCCGCGGTGCCATCCCTCACCGCTGGAAACCTGCGGTATCGTCGCCGATGTTAATCCAGCCACCGGTCACGCGACCTTGTACATGACCTCGCAGGCGCCGCATGCTCACCGGACGCTGTTCGCGATCGTCGCGGGGCTGCCGGAGCAGAACATCCGAATTATCTCGCCCGACATCGGCGGCGGTTTTGGCAACAAGGTACCGATCTATCCCGGCTACGTTGTCGCGACGGCGGCTTCGCTGCTCATTGGAAAACCCGTGAAGTGGGTCGAGGATCGCAGCGAAAACCTGATCTCGACCGGGTTCGCCCGCGACTTTCACATGAGTGGCGAGATGGCATTGCGCAACGACGGGCGCATGCTGGGGTTGCGGGTCAAGCTGCTTAGTGACAACGGCGCCTTCTTCGCCGATGCGCAACCGACGAAATTCAAGGCCGGGCTCTTCCACATCGTCACCGGCTCCTATGATGTCCCGGCGGCCCACGTCGAGGCGGACGGCGCTTACACGAACAAGGCGCCCGGTGGCGTCGCCTTCCGCTGCTCGTTCCGGGTCACCGAGGCGTCCTATCTGATCGAGCGGCTCGTCGAGAATGCCGCGCTCGAGATGAAGATGGATCCGGCGGACATCCGGCTGAAGAACTTCATCCAGCCCGAACAGTTTCCCTACATGTCGGCGACCGGCTTCGAGTACGACAGTGGCGATTACCCGAGGGCGATGCAGCTCGCACTCGACAAGCTCGGCTACCGGGAGCTGCGGAAGGAGCAGGCCGAGAAGCGAAAGAAGGGTGAGTTGATGGGGATCGGCGTCGCCAGCTTCACGGAAGTGGTGGGCGCCGGCCCGGGCAAGCACTACGACATCGCCGGGTTGCGGATGTTCGACTCCGCGGAATTGCGCGTTCATCCCACCGGCAAGGCGATCCTCAAGCTCGGCGTCAAGAGCCAGGGCCAGGGACACGAGACGACGTTCGGGCAGATCGTGACCGAGGAGTTAGGGATCCCCGCCGCCGACATCGAGGTCCAGGAGGGCGACACCGACAACACCCCTTACGGGCTGGGCACCTACGCGAGTCGCAGCACCGCCGTCGGCGGGGCGGCTACGGCGATGGTGTCGCGCAAGCTGCGTGACAAGGCGAAGAAGATCGCGGCCCACCTGCTCGAAGCCTCGGAGGCCGATATCGAGTTCGACCACGGCAAGTTCTTCGTCCGCGGCTCGCCCTCGAAGTCCAAGACCATCCAGGACGTGGCGTTCGCCGCCTACACCAACCTGCCCGATGGGCTGGAGGCCGGCCTCGAGGGTGTGACCTACTACGATCCGCCCAACATGACGTTTCCGTTCGGGACCTATCTCGTCGTGGTCGACATTGACCGTGGCACCGGCCAGGTCAAGGTCCGCCGCATGGTGGCGGTCGACGATTGCGGCGTCCGCATCAACCCGATGATCGTCGAGGGTCAGATCCATGGCGGACTCACCGAAGGTTTCGGGATCGCGTTCATGGAGCTGATCACGTTCGACGAGGACGGCAACTGCCTCGGCTCGAACTTCACCGATTACCTGTTGCCCACGAGCTGGGAAACGCCGAAGTTCGAGATGGGCGAGACGGTCACGCCGTCGCCGCATCACCCGATCGGCGCCAAGGGCGTCGGGGAGTCGGCCACGGTCGGCTCGCCGGCAGCCTTCGTCAACGCCGTGATCGATGCGGTCGGACATCTGGGCATCAGGAACATCGACATGCCGGTCACCTCGGACAAGGTCTGGGCGGCCCTCAAGGAGGCCGGCGCGGCCGAGTAAGAGGTAAGGATGTCACTCGCGGATGACGTGATGGACCGGGCGGCGGAGTTGCGACGGCGCGGCGAGACCTTCGTGGTCGCGACCGTCGTCCGGGTCGAGCCACCGACATCGGCGCAGGCGGGCGACAAGGCGGTGATCACCGCCGACGGCAAGCTCTGGGGCTGGGTGGGCGGTAGCTGCTCCGAGGGGCTGGTGCGGCGCGAGGCCATGATCGCGATGGGCGACGCCCAGCCGCGCCTCGTCAAGATCGCGCCGGATCAGGCACCCGAGCATTTACCCGGCGTCGTCGCGCACGTGAGTACCTGCCCGAGTGCCGGCTCGCTCGACGTCTTCATCGATCCGCAGCTGCCGCGACCGTTGCTGCTCGTCGTCGGCGATACGCCGGCAGCCCATGCCCTGATCCGGTTAGGCGCAACCATCGGCTACCAGACCTGCGCGGTCCATCCAGGTGCGACGGCAGGCGATTTCCACGAGGCGGACCAGGTGATCGGCTCCCTCGACCTCGTCCCCGCTCGGCCAAATGCAAGCACGTGGGCGGTGGTTGCCACCATGGGCCACTACGACGAGGATGCGATCGAAGCCCTTCTTCCCTATGACGTCGCCTACATCGGCCTCGTCGCCAGCCGGCGGCGGGCCGCTACCGTTCTCGATGTGCTCGCCGCCCGGGGTGCCGGCGACCTGGGACGCGTCCGGCGAGCGGCGGACAGTTCGGTGGGCGGCTCCCAGGAGGAGATTGCACTGGCGACGCTCGCTGAGATCGTCGCCGAACGTCACGCGCAGCAGCGCCGCTACGCGATGCAGTTGCCGGAGACCGCCATCGATCCGATCTGCGGGATGCGGGTCGAGGTGAAGGGCGCCATGCATACGCTCAGGGTGGGGGAGACAACGCATTACTTCTGCGGCGCCGGTTGCCTGGATGCGTTCAAGCTGCGGGAAGGTCAGTCGATCTCACGCTGACCCTCCCGCGCTGCGAATCCTTAGGACGAGCCGACGATTGGACGAACCTCGATGGCGCCCACTGCGGCCGAGGGTACCTTGGCAGCGTAGGCGATCGCCTCGTCCTGGTTCTTGGCCTCGACGACGTAGAAGCCGATGATCTGCTCGCTGCCGGTGGTGGCCGGGCCGGACGCCGTCTTTGTCGATCCGTTCCGAACGCGGACCGTCGTCGCCGTCTTTGACGGCTGGACCGGGTCGCCGGCCTTGAACATGCCGCGCCCGGAAAGTTCCTCGTAGTAGCGGCCGAAGGCGGCCTCTTGCTGCTGCATCTGTGGGCTGTCAGGCGCCGGCATCTTCGACTCGTCGGCGTAGAGCAAGTAGAGATATTTCATGTCCTCTCCTCTGTGTGGTCTGGGTTACGCCGGCCTGGCCTGGGCGAGCACCTGGTCTTTGGTGACGCCCTCCATGTTGTGGATCTGCTTGGCATGCTGCTGGACCCCTGCCACCAGCTTTGCCTCATCGTCCGTCTGGAGCGACCAGCCGCATTCACATTCGACGCGCTTCTGCATTGCGCACCTCCTCAAGGCATTCGACCCGGGTCCCTAAGATCATCGCTGGACGCCTTTGGCGAATGTTTGGAGGCTCAATGCTTCGCATCTACCTGACTGGTGAGGTGGCCGTCGAGCGCGGCGATCAACTGCTGCGGGACGCCGATCTCGGCGGCCGCCAGGGGCGCTTGGCCCTCGTCTACCTCGTGGCCGAGCGGGAGCGGGCCGTCACCCAGTCCGAGCTTGCGGAGCTGCTCTGGCCCGACTCGCTTCCACCATCATGGCCGGTAGCGCTGAGTGCGGTGATCAGCAAGCTCCGCCAGAAGCTGGCCACGCTGGGCCTCGATCGCGACCAGATCATCGCCAACGCCTTCCGCTGTTACCAGTTCCGGCCGCCGGCCGACACCTGGGTGGACCTCGAGGCCGCGGCCGCCGCCGTCCACCAGGCCGAGGGCGCCGTGCTCGCCAATCAGCCGCAAGCCGCCTATGGTCCCGCGCTGATCGCGACCACGATCGCCCGCCGCCCCTTCCTGGTGGGGGAGGATGCCGCCTGGGTGATGAGTCGCCGCGATCGGATGCGCGACATCCTGGTTCGAGCGCTCGACTGTCGGGTCGAGGCACTTCTCTGGAACGGTGAGCTGGCGCTGGCACAGGACCAGGCACGCGCCGCTGTCGAGCTCGAGCCCTTCCGCGAGTCCGGGTATCGCCGCCTGATGCAGGTCCTCGTCCGGCGGGGCGACCGCGCCGAGGCGGTGCGGGTCTACCAGGACTGCCGCCGGCGCCTCGCCGACGAGCTCGGCGTTTCGCCCTCCGATGAAACGGAATCGCTGATACGGGCGGTGATCGGCTAGCGCTCGATCTCCGAGCCGACCTCGTCTCGCGCGAGGTCACGGTCCTTGGAGGCGCCGTTGGCCGGAGGCGGTGGGGCGATCACCGGCCGGCCGGCCGGTGGCCGGCTGAGGCCGGTGGCCGCGTAGATCTCGTCCTGGTCGAGCGTGTCCTTCTTGAGCAGCGCCTCGACCAGACGGTCGAGCCGGTCACGGTTCTCCGTCAGCAGGCGGACCGCTTCCTGGTGGCATTCGTCGACAATCCGCCGGACTTCCTCGTCGAGCAGCCTGGCGGTCTCCTCGCTGAAGTCCTTGGAGAGCGACGCGCCGTCCCCCGGCTGGGTCAGGTTGATCGGCCCCAGTCGTGGCGACATGCCCCAGCGGACGACCATCGACCGCGCGATCTGGTTGACCTGCTGCAGGTCGTTCTCGGCGCCGGTCGTGACCGTCCCGTAGGCGACTTCTTCAGCGGCGCGTCCGCCGAGGGCCGCCGTGATCCGGCCGCGCAGATAGCGCTCGGGATAGTTGTAGCGGTCATCGACGGGCTGACTGTAGGTGACGCCGAGCGAGAGGCCGCGGGGTACGATCGTGACCTTCTTCACCGGGTCCGCCTCGGGGATGAGCAGGCCCAGCAAGGCATGCCCCGATTCGTGATAGGCGATCAGGCGGCGCTCGTCGGAGCCGAGCGTGATCGGTCGCCGAAGCCCGAGCACCGAGCGCTCGATCGCTTCGTCGAAGTCGTCGCGGGCCACGGTATCGTGGCCCTTGCGCGCGGCGATCAGGGCCGCTTCATTGACGATGTTGCGCAGGTCGGCCCCCACCAGGCCGGCCGTCGCGCCCGCAACATCGCCCAGATCCACCCGCGGGTCGAGCCGAACGTTGCGGGTGTGGATCCGCAGAATCGCCTCACGGCCGACGCGATCGGGGGGCGACACGGTGACCCGCCGGTCGAAGCGGCCGGGCCGGAGCAGGGCGGGATCCAGGACTTCGGGGCGGTTGGTCGCGGCCAGCACGACGACACTCTGGTTGGGCGTGAAGCCATCCATCTCGGTCAGGATCTGATTGAGCGTCTGCTCCCGTTCGTCGTTCGCACCGAAGGTGGCGGATGACGCGCGGGAGCGGCCGATGGCATCCAGCTCGTCGATGAAGATGATGCTGGGGGCGGCGGCCTTGGCCTTGGCGAACAGATCGCGGACGCGGGCCGCGCCGACGCCGACGATGGCTTCGACGAATTCCGATGCCGACAGGCTGAAGAAGGGGCGGTTCGACTCACCGGCGACGGCGCGCGCCAGCAACGTCTTGCCCGTGCCGGGTGGTCCGACCAGGAGTACGCCGTGCGGGATCTGCGCGCCGAGTCGCTGGTACTTTTCTGGTGTCTTGAGGAAATCGACGACCTCCGCCAGGTCCTGCTTCGCCTCGTCGATCCCGGCGACATCGGCAAAGGTTGTGCGCGGTCCCGAGTCGGGCGTGTACAGCTTCGCCCGGCTCTGGCCGAACGCGCCGAGAATGCCGCCCGGGCCTGCGGTCGACATCCGCCGGCTCAGGTAGAGTAGGCCGCCGATCAGCAGCAATGCCGGCCCGAAGCTGAGCAGCAGGTTCAGCAGCGGCGATCCCCCCGAACCGGGCGGCGTCGCGCTGATCGGGACATTGTGCTGCTCGAGCACGGCGTCGAGCTTGTCGGTCGCGAATACCGGTCGCTCCGTCTGGAAAAGTGTGCCACTGGCCGATCCGTAGGTCACCGATTTCTTGAAGTCACCCTGGATGGAGTTCGCCTGGGCGGTGATGTCCTTGACGTTGTCGGCGTTCACCTGCTGGATGAAGGTGGTGTACGGCACAGTGACCCGGGTTGGGCCACTCATGAAGACGAACGTGATCAGGTAATTAAGGGCCAGCAGGACGAGGAGGTAGATCCAGAATCCCCGGCTTCGCCAGAAGGGCGTAGGGCCTGCGGCCGGCGCCGGCGCACCATCCCGCGCCGCCGGCTTACCCGGTGCCGGAAGCCACGGTCGGTTCTTCGGGCTGGACGCCAAGCAATTCCCCTCGTCCTCGACTCTACACGCTTGGCAGAGGCGTCGCCGAGTGCCTATGATTTATGATAGCGGTACTAGATCATATTTGGAGGTCTGATATGACACTTACGCACCTGCTCGTCCTGCTCCTGGTCGGGGCCGTCGCGGGTCTCATCGGGGAACGCCTGGTCGGTCGGGGCATGCCCGGCGGATTCATTGGCGCGATCGTCGCCGGGCTGGTTGGCGCCTGGCTGATGGTGGATATCCTGCACATCGTCCTGGCCCCCGAGTTGTCGCTCGCCGGCATCCCGGTGCTCTCGGCCATCCTCGGCGCGGCGATCGTCGTCCTCCTGTTCAGCCTGGTGGCCGGCCGCGGCTTCGCCCGCGGTTGGCGCCGGTACTGATCGAGCCCTCGGCGCCCGCGGGGGGCCCGGACGGCGCAGACGTCCGGCCCCTCTGTTCTCCCCGGGGCCGATAGGGCAGGTCGAGTGCTATCCTGCCACCACGAGGAGGTGGCCAATGGTCATGCAAGCACGAGCGGCGGCGATGCTCCCGGCAGAGGATCTCGAGCGAGCGAAGGCCTTCTATCGCGACAAACTGGGGTTGACGCCTACACAGGAGCGTGATCCGATGGGCGGCCTGTTCTATGAGCTGTCCGGCGGTACCGGCTTTGCGGTGTTCCAGAGTAGCGGGAAGGCGTCGGGGACCCACACGCAGATGGCGCTGGAGGTGCCAGACCTGGACGCGGCCGTCAAAGACTTCCGGGCGCGCGGCCTGAAATTCGAAGAGTACGACAGCCCGGGGCTCAAGACCGTCAATGGGATCGCCGAGATCGCCGGGACAAAGGTCGCGTGGTTCAAGGATTCGGAAGGGAACCTGGTTGCCATC